>JBIKPM010000087.1:0-7765 GCA_044357435.1 Flavobacterium sp.
AACAAACCGATTTAAAATATATTAATGCCTATTCCTCAGTGAGTCACTTGGGAATGGTTTTGTTTGCTTTGTTGATGTTGAACAAAACTGCTTGGAACGGTGCGATTTTACAATCACTTTCCCACGGATTTATGACAGCCCTATTCTTCGCCTTAATCGGAATGATTTACGGAAGAACACACACTAGAGACATCACAAAATTGGGCGGTTTATTAAAAGTAATGCCGTTCATTTCCGTGATTTATGTAATTGCTGGATTGGCTTCATTAGGATTACCTGGATTTAGTGGTTTTATTGCTGAAATGAACATTTTCGTTGGTGCATTTCAACACGAAGAAATGTTCTACAGAGTGGCGACCGTAATTTCAGTTTCGGCAATTGTGGTAACGGCAGTCTACATCTTACGAGTTCTGGGAATTATGTTGATGGGAGAAGTTAAAAACGAAGAATTTTTAGATTTACCAAAGGCAACTTGGTTCGAAATAACGGGTATTTTGTTGCTATTAATTCCAATGATTGGAATGGGGGTAGCACCGCTTTGGTTGAGCAATATGACAATGGACAGCCTTCAGCCCTTTATTCAAGGAGTATTAAATCATTTATAATAAATAACTAAAATGAATTTGAACAGTTTTATCGCAATGAGACAAGAAATTTTTCTCTTGACAATTATATTATTGTTGATCGTGGGCGAAATTTTCATACATAAAAACAAAAAAGGAAGAATTGTACATTTATCCCTAGTTTTATTTGGTATCCATACCATTTTAGGTTTTTTTGCTATCGAGGAAACCAGTTTGTTCGGCGGAATGTTTCGCACCAATACCCTTATTCACTTCTTCAAAAATACACTTAATGTAGGAGTATTAATAGTGTTGCTTCAGTCGGCCGATTGGATTAAGGAAAAAATGGTGCCGTTGAATAAAGGAAACGAGTTTTTTATGTTACTCTTTTCTTCTCTATTAGGAATGTACTTTATGATTTCAGCAGGAGATTTTCTAATGTTTTACATTGGATTGGAATTATCAACATTGCCAGTGGCGGCTTTGGTAGCTTGGGAAACTTCAAAAAGAATTTCGAGTGAAGCGGGTGTTAAATTTATACTTTCGGCAGGATTGGCATCGGGAGTTTCCTTGTTTGGAATCTCGTTGTTGTATGCTGCGACAGGCTCCATTTATTTTAATGATGTTATTGCTGTTTTAACATCAACCAACTTGACGATATTAGGTTCCATCTTGTTTTTTGTAGGATTGGCATTCAAAATATCTTTAGTCCCTTTCCATTTTTGGACAGCAGACGTTTATGAAGGAGCTCCAATTGGGGTTGCCTCCTATTTATCTGTAATTTCAAAAGGTGCTGCCGCATTTATCTTGATGATTTTAATGTTTACGGTTTTAAAATCATTAATGCACGTTTGGGAAAATATTATTTATGCATTAGCGCTTGCCACAATGTTTATTGGTAATTTATTCGCTTTGCGCCAACAGAATATGAAACGTTTCTTGGCTTTTTCATCGATTGCCCAAGCTGGTTTTATTTTATTAGGTCTAATTTCTGGTACACAATTAGGAACGGCTACAGTTGTGTATTTTATAATGGTTTACATATTCACAAATTTAGCAGCTTTTGGAGTAGTTCAAGCCATTTCATTGCAAACGGGTAAAGAAAACAGAGATGATTATAATGGTTTATACAGAACAAATCCTAACTTGAGTCTCGTAATGATGTTGGCCTTATTTTCATTAGCGGGAATACCTCCTGTTGCAGGATTTTTTGGAAAATTTTTCTTATTCGCCGCAGCTGCAAGTAAAGGATATTATCTATTGGTTTTCTTGGCAGTTGTCAATGTAACCATTTCGCTTTATTATTATTTATTGGTAATAAGAGCAATGTTCATCAGGAAAAGCGAAAATCCAATTCCGTTTTTCAAAAGCAAAGTTTATATGCGTTTGGGTCTGATAATTACCGTATTGGGTATCCTGGTTCTTGGATTATACAGTCCATTATACGATTACATTTTTGAATTAAGCACCATTTTTAATAAATAAATTATGGCAACATTAGACGGAAAACATTCCTTTGGAAGCATTGGCGAAACAAGAGTCACTTTTGTCGAAAAAGGCGTTGATGAAAACCGTAGAGATTTCTTAAAAAAACTCCTGGAACACAACGGTTTGGAAGTTGTAATTGAAGACGAAACAAAAAAAACGGAAGAAGATCCTCAATTATATACCGTGGCTGTAACCGATATGGTTTTCAATCCCACCATCTGGATTTTCGAACGAAAAATGAAAACTCTCGATGGTCACAAAGTAACACAGGATTACTGGTTTCAAAGAACCACGGATACAAAACCACAGTATTGGAAAAATTCATAAATTAAAGATTAACCAACCAAAATAAACCAACCAAAAACGAAAAAGCCAATCTATAATAGCATTGGCTTTTTTTTGTAAAAATCGAATCCGAAAAGCCATTTAGGAAGAAATTGGCAGGGCTACTTCGTTTTTGGTAAGCCAATTATTTTCTTTCTTTATACACACCGTCTCTATCTTTGTCAAAAGTACCTCCTTCATAACCACACTCTCCCATTCGAGGAGAATTGACTACATCCATACTGGCATAATCATCAAAATCATCACAAGTTTTAGCGTGCGATTTGGCGCAAGTTTTACAAAAAAAGGAATCACCATCCCATAAACATACCGAACACAATACAATTGCAACTTTTTTATTACAGCTGGAACACATAATTTTCAAAGGTTCATTTCTTGAAAGCAAAACAATATTATCCCCATTAAAATCTAAATCATATACTTTTATACTTTTTATAAACGTTCTTGTAGTTGTACCGTAATCATAGTCGTGCTGGATTTTAGCTTTAGGCGATAATACGTTACCCACAATCTCGTCCATCTCAATTTCTTCACCTCTTTTGGTGTGAAAACCACTTTCGTGACCACAACATTCTAACCAAATATCTCTCAATAAATTGTCGATTTCTTCCATATCACAAGTACTTTTGACCAAAAGGTGCAAAAACATAAGATCCGCATCAACCACTATGTGATTGTAGGCATTTGTTTGTTTTCCTTGATCTTCCTTTTCCTTTATTTTTAAATGAGTGGCTAAATGCTTGCCTAGATCTTTTTGAGAAAAATATTCATTGCAAAAAATGCAATGTCCTTCTGATTGTAATTCCATATATAATTTGTCCGTTTTTTGTTAAATTCGATAACCAACTAAATTATCCACAACACTTTTTGTATTTCTTTGTACTGCCGCAAGGACAAGGGTCATTTCTATTTACTTTTACCCGACTAACGGGCATTTGTATCACTTTTGGTTCGGGAATAGGATTTTGATACTTTTCTTTTTTGGGCTCTGATTCTTCACAAAAATCTGGGGAAGAATATATTTCACTCAGAGTTTGTAAATTATAATTTGATTCTCTCACAATATTTTCATTGTAATTTTTTATAAAATCATCAAAATTACCCTCTAATGATAAATCAATATAATCTAAATCGTATAATTTTTCAACTAGGGGAAACAAAGCGCTAAATTGGGCATCGGCTATATCGCCAATCATCAATCCCAAAAATGTTGGATCTATTACATTATCCTCTTCGTTGGCATTGATAAAAAAGGAAAGTATTTCCTCAAAGAATGCTTCAATCTCTTTACTCCTATAAGGTTCCAATATCGAAATTTGTATTAAAGCCTGTGACACCGCCGATTTTGCGAAGCCATAAACACCTGGTTTCAATAGAAATTCTTTTAAGGTAATTGGCTTTTCTTTTCCCAAAACATATACACATTGCCATAGGTCTTCCGTTAAAAAATCTCCGATATACAATCCTAGAAAATCTTCTTCATACTGCAAAAAATCCAATACCGCAGCTAAACTTTCTGTAGCTTTTAGTTCCATTAAAAGAAATAAGGCGTGCAAAGGAAAAGAATGTGTAAAAACAGACCACTCCTCATCCGTAAAACAGGGATAACGCTCTATACCATCTTGCAAAACCAATTCTAAATCTTGAATAACCGTTGCTCTGGGAAGTGCTAAAATAGTATCCAAAGTAGGCATTGCCTTTTTGAAACCCAATTGATACAATTGATATACTTCGGGATGATGAAAAACTGGTGGGTCAACTCTGTCTGTTACTGGAGGAGTATTCTCTATAAATTCCAAAAAATCATCATCTTCGTTTTCGCTAAAATCAAATTTCAAATACCATCTTAAATGATCTACCCTTTCTTCCAATTCTTCGATGCGAGGATTCTCTTCGTCTATCGCTTTGTAAAAATCCAATCTATTTTCGGCTAGAGGGAGGTCTTTTATTGCTATTGCATAGATAACCGTACTAAAATAATACGATTGAACTTCCGAAAAATGAAATTCGGCACGATCAGGAAACGATTCTTTTAAATCTAAATTTTCACCCAAAAACGACAACGCTTTATCAGGTTCTCCGCAGTGAATATAATGATTGGCTGCATTCAATCGGGCGTGCAAATAATCAGGAAATTCTTTTAATAATTGGTCGTTTATTTCTATAGCCTTAGCGCCATTTCCTAGCTTGTTGTACGCTACTGTTATGTAATTTTTAAGCTGTGGCAGATTGGGATTTTCTTTCGACAATTTTTCTAGTTTTCGAAGTAAAACTTTGTCTAATTTTCCCTGCATTCGCACTGCCAATTCTCTCAACAATTTGATTTGTAATGGTGTTACCTTGTAAAGTCTTGTAATAAAATCATTGTCGAACGATATTTTAATTTCGCTGTGAATTTGGTTGTTATTCATTGGTATTCTAATTTAATTTCTGTTTTATTTTTGAACGGTTAATCAGATATTTTATTATTCCAACGTATTGAAATCCGTTGCTACAAAATGGTTCGTCCGCCGCGGCGGACTTTGAAATTCCTTTAATCCTATTTAAACTTAGCAATTAATAAATCAAAATTGATTGTTCTTGATATTTCGTTGTGAGGAACAAGTAAATACTTCCAAGGTTTACCGCTGTTTTGAGAAGTGAATTCAGTTGCATATTTACAATATTTTATAGCGGCTTCTTTTTTAGCTAAAACATCTGCATCATTTATGTTTGCAGATGATTTTGGTTCTACCATATAGATTGTATCTGCTGTTTCTATAATAAAATCAGGCTCGTATCTTTTAGAATTATTATCCCAATAAATGCGGAATTGATTAGCTGCTGGTCGTAACCATTTTAAAACTTTCTTATCGTTTTCTAATACAAAAGCTAGATCTTGTTCTGATTTACTATCAAATTTATATTCGAAATGGCAGGCTTTCTCAAAACCTCTAAAAACGTATTTAGGAACCATTATTGTTGGAGTAACCACTTCTCTATAATCTTTATAACCTGAATTTACTAAAGCAGAGAAATTCCATTGTTCTATTTTGGTAAATGGATATACTCGTGGTGCAACGTAATCTGGTGTTGAAAGTGAAAAATTTGCTTTCATTTGCAAATATATCTTATCCGCTATTGCTGACTTGAATTGGAATATTGCTTGTAAAATATTTTCTTCTTTATCAATATTGTCTTTTATAGTATTGTATGCTTGGTTCGCTAAATGATATAATAAATCGGCATTATCATCATAATCGATTTCTGGATAATCTATTAATTCTGCTATAATCATCTTTACAGGATTTCCATAAGAACCGCTTGATTTTGCTTTGAGTGTTTCTACTGATTTATCTACTAACCCCATTCTAATAATCTCTTGTTCTAAAGCTTGATAATTAAAATTAGAAGTATCTAAATCAAAATGATTAAATGTTGCTGTTACTTCACCTAAAACTAAGTCCATTCTAGGAATTTCAATTATATTCTCTTTATAAGATGCTACAATCTTTTCATAGGTTTCTTCGGCTTCCTTGAGTATGTCAGCTGCAAAAATATTTACTTGTCCTTCGTTTAATTTCTTTTCGATTTGGCGAATAACTTTTCTTTTTACTTCTGCTTTGTTTAAATCTTCCACTCTACGGACTTCGGGTAATGTATTAAAATCTGGTAAAGAAATAATAATTGCTTTTTTAGCATCGAGTGTATTTTGTGCTTTTTGTTGGGTTACTTTATTTTCAATTTTGTTAACCGCAACTTGTTCCATTTCTAGTTTTTGTTCTATGACTGGTTTTGATGTTACTGGTTCTGTTTTAGTAGTAAAATCTTCTTCAGGAATTTCTATGAAATTCATTTTATTTAATACTGAATTCGGATCTTTAGCAGCGCTTAAAACAGCTTCAAAATTATCGTGAGCTATAACCGTAAGTTTGTCTATTTTATCAACACCCGTTCTTTTTCCATCAAAAGGAAGACGAAGACCACGACCAATAGTTTGCTCAATTAAAATAGCTGCATTAGCTGCACGAAGCGGAACTATTGTATAAAGATTAGTAACGTCCCAACCTTCTTTTAGCATATTAACGTGAATTACAATTTCTATATCATTGTCTGGGCTTTCTAATGATAAAAATTGTTTTTCAATTTCTTCTTCTTTCTTTGTGGAACTATCAATTTGTAACACTTTACCTTTGTATTCTCCTTCATAAAAATCATCTGTATTAATTAAATCATAGACTTCTCTTGCGTGGCTAATGTCTTTACAAACTACTAGAATAAAAGGTTTTACTAATTTTACCCCATTATTTTTAGAATAGATTTCCAGTTCCGTTTTAGTGTCTTGATGAACGCTAATAGCATCTTCTATTTTAATAAGTTCAATTTCCTTTTCAGATAAATCGCCCCTTTTAAAATTCATTCTAGTTGCAATGGTTGGATTTTTTACATATTTACCTTCTATTAATGCCTTGGCTAATGAATATTCATATACCACATTTTGAAAAGGTTTTTGTTTTTCGTCAAATGGTGTTGCTGTTAATTCTAATCCTAAAATTGGTTTTAATTCATTGATAGCATTTTTAGAAGCATCTGCGTGATAACGATGTGCTTCATCCATAAGGATAACTAAATCTTGAATACCTGATAGATATTCCCAATAGGATTGTCCTAAATATTCGGATAGTCTTTTAATTTTTGGTGCTAATGAAACGCCATCTTTCTTTTGTCCTTTATTATCGGAATTAAATTTAGCAATGTTGAAAATGTTTATTCTAATTTCTCCTTCTTTGAAAAGGTTTCCTTGTTGATTATAGTTGTCACCAGTAATGATAACCGGTCTATTATGTACAAATTCTGAAATACCATTAAAAACATATTTATGATACGCAGGATTTCCGAAATCTTCGATTAACTTATCGTAAATGGTTAAGTTAGGTGCTAGTATAAAAAAGTTCTTAATGCCTTTCTGTAAATACAAATAAGCTACACAAGCACCCATTAAACGTGTTTTACCTACTCCTGTTGCAATAGAAAACGCTATAGATGGAAAATCTCTTTGAAAGCTAGTACAAGTCGTAAAACTGTGTTGCACTTTATCTAATTCTGATTTCAGAAATACTAAAGCTTCTTCTTCATTATCCGGTAGCTTATGTAGAGTTAAATCATCAGATAATTGAGCAACAATATCTAAAGCTTCTTGCAATGGTTCACGAAGTGAAAGGCGGTTTTTGATGCGTTGTAATTGTTCTTCGTTATTCATAGCTTAAAATAATGTTTGTTGATCGTCAGTATTTTTTTTATCACTTAACTCTTGAATGCTTATTTCTTCAATATTTTCCTCTTCTTCGAGTACTGTATCGTCTTTTGGCATATTTACAATATTTAAACTG
>JBIKPM010000335.1:0-2624 GCA_044357435.1 Flavobacterium sp.
AATGGAGTTTTTGGTTGCAAAAGACACCGTGAAATCGATTGATATAGACCCATTAACACCAGCAAAAGCAGCCTTTTATTCGGCAGTTTTACCCGGATTGGGACAAGCTTACAATAAAAAATACTGGAAAATTCCGCTGGTTTATGGTGCCATCGGAACGAGTATTTATTTCTTTTCCGACAGCAGTAAAAAATACCATCAATACAGAGATGCCTATAAACGTAGATTGGAAGGATATACCGATGATAAATTCTCCTATTTAGACAATAGCAGACTGATTGCAGGGCAAAAATTCTATCAACGAAACAGGGATTTATCAGCCCTATTCATATTGGGGTTTTATGTATTAAACATTGTTGACGCCAATGTTGATGCTGCCTTAATACAATTTAACGTGAATGAAAACTTATCTGTAAAACCCAATATTTACCCGAATGATGTAACATCAAGGACTAATGTGGGGCTAACATTTAATTATAATTTTTAAGCCCAACTTTCCAAAGCGAAGGCTTTGAAACCAAATTAATAAACAAGCATACAAAAATGAAAATAGCGCTTTTAGGATACGGAAAAATGGGGCAAACCATAGAGAGGATTGCACTGGAAAGAGGACACGAAATCGTTTTGAAAAAAGACGAATTTAATACTTATGAAGGACTCTCCAACGCTGATGTCGCCATCGATTTTAGTATTCCAATGGTTGCCGTCAGTAATATCTCCAGTTGTTTCCATGCCAATGTGCCCGTGATTTCAGGAACAACGGGTTGGTTGGAACACTATGATGAAATGGTAGCGCTTTGCACAGCAAAAAATGGGGCTTTTATATCCAGCTCCAACTTTAGCCTTGGGGTTAATCTTTTCTTCGAACTCAATGAATATTTGGCAAAAATGATGTCGAAATTCGATTCGTACCAAGTCGAAATGGAAGAAATTCATCATACCCAAAAATTGGATGCTCCAAGCGGAACCGCAATTTCATTGGCAAAAGGGGTCATTGAAAACAGTGCTTATACAAAATGGACATTAGACAATCCTAAACCAAATGAGATTCACATCGAAGCCAAAAGAATTGAAAATATTCCTGGAACGCATACGGTAACTTATAATTCAGTAGTAGATTCTATCGAGATAAAACACACGGCCCACAATAGGGATGGTTTCGCCCTTGGTGCTGTAATTGCCGCAGAATGGATTGTGGGAAAACAAGGTGTTTTTAACATGAAAGACGTGTTAGCATTAAAATAAACTTTTTCCAGATTTAAGGTTTCAAATAGAACAACCTTAAACTTCAACCTTTAAACAAAATAAATATGACTTTATATCAGTGGTTTGTGTTTTTCTTGATGGTTCAAGTAATTCACTTTTTGGGAACTTGGAAATTGTATGAAGCAGCTGGCAGAAAACGTTGGCAAGCTGCAATTCCTGTTTATAATGCGATTGTATTGATGAAAATAATTGGTCGCCCATCGTGGTGGACCCTGTTGCTTTTTATCCCTATCATTAACCTGATTATGTTTCCCGTTATTTGGGTCGAAACCTTAAGAAGTTTTGGAAAACTATCTTCTTTGGACACCTTTTTGGGCATAGCAACCTTTGGTTTATATATTCTTTATGTCAATTATACCCAAGAATTAAATTATGTAACCGACAGAAATTTAAATCCTGAAAACAAAACATCCGACACCATAAGTTCGCTGCTTTTTGCTATTATTGTCGCAACTTTTGTTCACACCTACTTTCTACAGCCCTATACCATTCCAACTTCATCATTGGAAAAATCATTGTTGGTAGGTGACTTTTTGTTTGTAAGCAAATACAATTATGGCGCGAGAGTGCCTATGACAACGGTGGCTTTGCCTATGGTACACGATTCGATTCCATTACTGCACACAAAATCCTACTTGAATTTTCCTCAATTACCCTATTTTAGATTACCTGCTTTGCAAACCATAAAGCGAACCGACATTGTGGTTTTTAACTGGCCAGCCGATACTGTACATTATTTTGGAGACACAAAAACCATTGGTTTGCGAAAACCAATTGACAAAAAATCGAATTATGTAAAACGATGCGTTGGAATTGCAGGAGACACCTTATCGATAAAAGACGGGTTTGTTTATATCAATGGTGCAGTTTTAGTATTGCCGGAACGGGCAAAACCACAATTTTCCTATACTATAACTACTGACGGCTCGAGTTTTGACCCAACCTATCTTTTAAAAGAATTAAACATTACGGATGGCGTATATCAAACGGCACAAAATTCGTTTTACTTTAATGCTTTAACAGAAGAGTCCGCAAGTCGATTGAAAAATAATCCTATCGTAAAAAGTATCGTCCGAAATATTGCCAAAGAAGTTGAACCGGGTGTATTTCCGCAAAACAACAAATGGAACCGTGATAACTATGGGCCTATTTATATCCCACAAAAAGGAAAATCGGTGTTATTAAACACCGAAAATTTGCCTTTTTACAAAAAGATAATTGGTGAATATGAAGCCAATGATTTGAAAATAATCGGTAACGAAATTAGGATCAATGGCCAAGTTGCCAAAGAATATACTTTCAAACAAAATTATTATTGGATGATGGGAGACAATCGCCACAACTCCGAAGACAGCCGC
>JBIKPM010000336.1:0-2603 GCA_044357435.1 Flavobacterium sp.
CAATGCTTTAATCAAAGCAATTTCATCAACAACACCACCACGAGCACAGTTTACGATTCCAACACCATCTTTCATAATTGCTAATGCAGCTTCATCAACGATGTATCCGTCTTGGGCAGGAACGTGTAAAGTAATGAAGTCAGCTTCTTTGAATAATGATTCCAATGATTGTGAAACGATTGTAGTTGTAATAGATTGTCCGTCGAAAAATTCAACTTTAACATCTACTTGTGGAATGAAACTATCGGCAGCAATCACTTTCATGCCTAATCCCAACGCCATTTTTGCAGTAGCTTGACCGATACGTCCAATTCCTACAACACCAAGAGTTTTTCCTCTTAATTCCACTCCTTCGGCATACGCTTTTTTCAAACCATTGAAATTTGAATCCCCTTCAAGAGGCATGTTTCTGTTAGAATCATGCAAGAAACGAACACCCGAAAGTAAGTGCGCAAAAACGAGTTCTGCTACAGATTCTGATGAAGAAGCAGGTGTATTGATTACATGAACTCCTTTGCTTTTGGCATAATCCACATCGATATTATCCATTCCAACACCACCACGACCAATAATTTTTAAACCGGGGCAAGCATCAATAATGTCTTTGCGAACTTTAGTTGCACTTCTAACTAATACTACGCTTACGTTATTTTCATTAACAAAATTAGCTACTTGCTCTTGTGCCACTTTTGTAGTTATTACTTCAAACCCACCTTTTTCTAAAGCTAGAATTCCACTTTCTGAAATTCCGTCATTTGCTAATACTTTCATTTTTATTGTGATTTGTATATATTATTAAAACTAAAAACTTAAACGTTTCCTTCCAATGCTACCATTACATCTACTAAAACCTGTACGCTTTCTATAGGCATCGCATTGTACATTGATGCCCTATAACCACCAACAGATCTGTGACCAGGCAATCCAATTATTCCGGCTTCTTTCAGCATGGCGTTAAAAGTATCTGCATGTAACGGATCATTCAACAAGAAAGTAGCATTCATATTTGAACGGTCTTCTACTACCGCCGCTCCTTTGAATAATGGATTTCTGTCAATTTCCGCATAAAGCAAAGCCGCTTTGGCATTGTTGATTTTTTCTATTGCAGGAATTCCACCCAAGTTTTTTAACCATTGTAAAGTTAACATGGATGCATAAACAGGGAAAACAGGAGGAGTGTTGTACATACTTTCTGCCTTGATATGTTTGGCATAATCCAACATACTCGGAATAACTCGTCCGTTTTTACCAAGAATTTCCTCTTTTATAACTACCAAAGTTGTTCCTGCAGGACCCATATTTTTTTGGGCTCCGGCATAAATGATGTCAAATTTTGAAAAATCCAAAACTCTTGAAAAAATATCTGAACTCATATCGCAAACAATTGGCATATCCAAATTTGGAAATTCCTTCATTTGTGTCCCAAAAATTGTATTGTTGCTTGTGCAATGAAAATAATCCGCATCGGCGGGAACAGTATAATTTTTAGGAACATGGTTGTAGTTTTCGTCTTTAGAAGAAGCAACAATAACAGTTTCTCCAAACGATTTAGCTTCTTTTATGGCTGCGCTTGCCCATGTTCCGGAGTCAAGATAAGCTGCTTTTCCGCCTTCTTTCATCAGGTTGTAAGGTGCCATAATGAATTCTAGGCTTGCTCCACCAGCAAGGAAAAGAGCTTGGTAGCCTTTGCCTTCTAATCCTAATAATTCGATAGCCAAAGATCTTGCTTCATCCATAACAGCAACAAAATCCTTGCTTCTGTGCGATATTTCCAAAATAGATAAGCCGGAATTATTGAAATTTAATATGGCTTGTGCTGATTTTTCAAAAACTTCTTGTGGTAAAATACAAGGTCCTGCGCTGTAATTGTGTTTTTTCATAGTATTGATTATGTCCAAAATTTAAAAATGCAAATTTCGGGAATAGGACTTGAATAAGCATTATATAATTAGAAATAATTAAAGATTTTTTTACTTTGTTGTTAACAAAAACGCAATAGTGTCTACATTATCGGCATAATCCCATAAATTTGGTTTTTGGGTTTGACCAAATCCAATGCTGTTTTCAATGAGATTGTTGCTTACAACGCACTGAATTTCGTTGCTTTCAGACTGGAGTCGGATTTGTAAATCTTCTAAATTTTCATAGAATTCATAAAAAACACTCGAAATAGGAGAGGCATGACTCGTGTCCTCTTTTAGGGTCAAAAAACCATTATCCAATAATTTAAAATTACTCATCAAGAAAACGGCCTTGTTGTAATCATAATTGTTGGCATATTTTTCATAGTGGATCACGTCTTGGTATTCGAAAATGGCTTCAAAAAAAGCAGTAAAGGAATAGCCTATCGGTACAAAAAGTTTGGAGACATTGCGACATCCCAAACCAAAATACCTAAAGATATCTTCGCCCAAAGCGCTTAATTGTGTTGTGGTTTCTTTTCCATTTAAGACAGCAACAGAATTTCTGTTTTTCCGGATGATGCTCGGTTTGTCTTTGAAATAATAATCAAAATAGCGGGCCGTGTTGTTGCTTCCCGTTGCAATAACGGCATCGAAATTTTCTAGTTTTCCTTCAACGAAAGTGATTTTGTTTTCAAATTC
>JBIKPM010000003.1:0-21800 GCA_044357435.1 Flavobacterium sp.
TGACAGAAATTACAAATTATATTACCAATGATTATAAAGCAATTGACAGCCAAGAAACTATTGCGGCAGCTCAAGAGTTTCTTGATGAATTGACTTTTTCCCATTTTCCGGTGGTAGAGGAGCAAATTTACATTGGCAGTATTGCGTCTGAGGACATCGAAACTTTTAATAGTGATAAAAAAATAATCGATTACAGGTATTCTTTTGAGAAATTTTTCGTCAGAACCAATATGGTTTGGCTGGACGTCTTGGAGGTTTTTGCACAAAACCACACTAACTTAGTGCCGGTTTTGGACGAAGAAAACAAATATGTAGGCTATTATGAAATCAGCGACATTATTGGTTTCTTCAACGAAACTCCATTTTTAAAAGAGCCGGGTGGAATTATTGTTGTAAAAAAAGCAGTATTAGATTACTCATTAAGTCAAATTACACAAATCGTAGAAAGTAACAATGGGAAACTTTTGGGATTATTTATTTCCGAGGCAGACCCAGTAAATGTCCAAGTGACTTTAAAAATAAGTTTAGGCCCCATGAATGAAATAATTCAAACCTTCAGGAGGTATAATTATGAAATCATATCCGAACACCACGAAGACAATTTCATCAATACATTAAAAGAACGATCCGATTATTTGGACAAATATCTAAATATCTAAATCTTCATCATAAGTCCTTCTATACTAACAACAACGAAGCAAATAAGAGGAAGCAAAGTTTAAATAAATAAAAATGAAAGTAGCCATTTACGGGAAATACTATCTGAATAGCACAGAACCCATCATAAATGACATTTTTGTGTTTTTTAACAACAACGGCGTAGAAATGATTATTGAATCCGCTTTTTTGAAGATACTGCACGAAAAAAAAATCATCCAAAAAGAATATAAAACTTTTACTTCACATAAAGAGTTAGATAGCAGTTTTGATATGCTAATCAGCATCGGTGGCGATGGAACCATTTTAAGAGCCGCCGCCCTGGTTCGAAATTCAGGCGTTCCAATTTTAGGAATAAACGCAGGTCGATTGGGATTTTTGGCTACCGTTCAAAAGGAGAATATCGCTGAATTCATGCAGTTTATTATTGATAAAAAATATACCATTTCCAAAAGGACTTTGTTGAGTCTATCGTGTACCCCCACTAACGAAGCAGTTGAGGAAATCAATTTTGCCATGAATGAAATTTCCGTGAGCCGGAAAGACACCACTTCTATGATTACGATAGAAACATATTTGAACAATGAGTTTTTAAATTCCTATTGGGCCGACGGTTTAATTATTGCAACTCCAACGGGTTCGACGGGATATTCCATGAGCTGCGGAGGGCCAATATTGACTCCAGACGTAAAGGGCTTTGTCATAACCCCAATTGCGCCACACAATCTAAACGCACGTCCACTTGTGGTTCCGGACGAAACTGAGATTCGACTAAAAGTTTCAGGCAGGGAAGAACACTACCTAGTTTCCTTGGATTCCAGAATTACTTCCGTTAAAAACGAAACAATATTGGTTATAAAGAAAACCCCTTTTAAAATAAATATGGTGGAAATACCTGAGGAAACGTTTTTGAAAACGCTTCGAACCAAGCTGTTTTGGGGTGAAGACCGAAGGAATTAAATCATTATTTTGGCTGTCTGCTATACGAATATCCCCATTTTTCTCGTTTCACTAATACTGAACCCATAATTGTTTAATAAGTTTTTGTGTCTTTTTATACATTTAAACCTATGAGCATTGATTCGAATCGATAATTATTATATTTGCACGCAATTTTTATTTTAAGAATGTACAAACTTCTCCATCTTTTATTTTTATTTCCAATTATGGTAATGAATGCGCAAATTCACGAAGTGGGTGTTTTTGTGGGGGGTAGTAATTATATTGGCGATGTGGGACTTACGAATTACGTATCTCCAAAAAAACCTGCATTTGGACTGTTATACAAATGGAACAAAAGTCCAAGACATGCCTATCGCTTTTCCTATACTCAATCAAAAATTATCGCAAATGATCTTGATTCCAAAGAGCCCAGTAGATATCTAAGAGGATATAGTTTTGATAACAGCATAAAAGAAGTATCTTTAGGCCTTGAATTCAATTTTTTTGATTTTGATTTACATAAATCAGAAAGAAAGATAACACCATATCTGTTTTCAGGAATTAGTTATTTTAAATACGATGAGTTGTATGTGTTAAATGGCGAAACTATAAAAGATAAAAGTGAAAATTCATTTGCTATCCCTATAAATTTAGGAATAAAATCAAACATTAATCCTTATTTTGTCTTGGGATTAGAAGTTGGAGCAAGATTTACATTTACAGACAATATAGATGGAAGCAATCCTAAAAATGAAAATTATAAAACGCTAAGATTTGGCAATATAAATAATAATGATGTGTATTTATTCTCGGGAGTGACACTTACCTACACCTTTGGAGAAACACCTTGCTATTGTGCAGAATAAAATGGATTTATTAAATAAAATAGACACTACAAATTTACCCAAACATTTGTCCATCATCATGGACGGAAATGGGCGTTGGGCAAAACAACAGGGACTTTTAAGAGCTATGGGTCACGAAAACGGAACAAAATCCGTGAAAGCAACCATCGAAGCTTGTGCCAAATTAGGAATAGAGTTCCTTACGTTATATGCATTCTCGACCGAAAATTGGAACAGACCAAAACTGGAAGTTGAAACTTTGATGAAGTTATTAGTCAACTCTTTAAAAAAAGAACTTCAAACGCTAAAAGACAACAACATTAAGTTGAATGCCATCGGAAATTTGGAAAAATTACCAAAATCAGCCCAGAAGGAACTACTCGACGTAATAAATGCCACTAAGAACAACAACCGTATGACATTAACCCTAGCCTTGAGTTATGGTTCGAGAGAAGAAATAATAAATGCTGTAAGAAACATCAGTAATAAAGTTAAAAATAATATAATTTCAATAGACACTATTGACGATTCAATTATAAATGAGCATCTTTACACGCAAAATTTACCGGATGTAGATTTATTAATACGAACAAGCGGTGAGCATAGAATAAGTAATTTTTTGTTGTGGCAAATTGCTTATGCAGAATTATATTTTACTGATGTATTGTGGCCTGACTTTAAAGAACACCATTTATATGAGGCTATCATTAGTTATCAAAAAAGAGAACGTAGATTTGGAAAAACAAGTGAACAAATTAAATAATTTTTTAGTGTTACATAAAAACATAAAAATAGTCCTAACTTTATTGATATTTGGAAGTTTTTCTCAAATTAGAGCACAAGAAAGAGTTCCTTTTGACCAAGGAAAAAAATATATTCTAGCCGATGTAGCCATAGTTGGCAAATTAAGTTTCAACACTCAAACCGTAGTAACATTTGCAGGTCTTGAAAAAGGACAAGAAGTTACAATTCCTGGCGAAGAAATTAGCAACTCTATTAAAAAATTGGGGAAATTGGGGCTATTTGATGAAATCTCATTTTATGTTAATAAAATTCAAAACGACAGTATTTATCTTGATTTGCATATTGAGGAATTGCCTAAGTTGAATGATGTTAAATTTGTTGGTGTAAAGAAAAGCAAAACCGAAGGCTTAATAAAAGATACAGATCTTACCAAAGGCAAAGTAGTGAATGAAAATTTAATAACTACCACAAAAAATTACATCGAAAATAAGTACAAAAAGGACGGTTATTTCAATACCAAAGTTAACATAAATACCGTAAAAGACACTTCGGCTGTAAACCTTGTGAATATGGTTGTGAGTATTTACAAAGGCGAAAAAGTAAAAATTCAAAACATTGATTTTGAAGGGAACACAAAACTAGCAGACAAAACCTTACGAAAGGCGATGAAAGATACCAAACAGAAAAATCCAATTCGCATCTTAAAAGCCTCTAAATTCATCAAGGAAAAATACAAAAATGATTTAGAAAAAGTGATTGCATCCTATAAAGAAAAAGGATATAGGGATGCCCGAATTATTTCAGATTCTGTTGCTTACAACAAAGCTAAGAATGCGTTATCCGTTAAAATAAATGTCGAAGAAGGTAACAAATACTATTTTGGAAACATCAAGTTTTTAGGCAATACAGTTTATTCTGATCAAGGTCTTAATAGTATGTTAGGCATAAAAAAAGGAGAGATCTATAACGGCGTTCTTCTTGAAAAAAGAATCGCAGATAAGTCGAAGCCAGACAGTGATGACATTACCAATTTATATCAAAACAATGGCTATTTGTTTTCCAATATCAATGCTGTAGAAGTAAAAACAGCAAATGACACTATCGATTTTGAAATACGAATTACTGAAGGTCCAATCGCCTATTTCAACAAAATCACTGTAACAGGAAATGACAAAACAAACGACCGGGTTATTTACAGAGAATTAAAAACAAAACCGGGAGAAAAATATAATAAAGAATTACTGATCAGAACCATCCGTGAAATTGGACAACTAGGATTTTTTGATCCAGAAGCCATTGAACCAAAATTCAAAAATGTGGATGCTTCAGCCGGAACCGTTGATATTGAATATCCCCTTACAGAAAAAGGCGCAAGCCAAATAGAACTTCAAGGAGGTTATGGTGGTGGTGGTTTCATAGGAACTTTGGGATTGTCATTTAATAACTTTTCAGCTAAAAATATCTTTAAAAAAGAAGCGTACAAACCTCTACCTATGGGTGATGGTCAAAAAGTTTCCTTGCGATTACAAGGAAGCACTTATTTTCAAACCTATAGCGTATCGTTTTCAGAGCCCTGGTTTGGAGGAAGAAAACCAGTACAATTTAGCACGTCATTATCTTATAGCAAACAATTCTTAAACAATTTCCAAACCCAGACCGCTGATAAAAGTAAAAGTTTCAATATTCTAACTTTATCAATTGGATTAGCAAAAAGATTGACTGTTCCAGACGATTTCTTTGTTTTGTCACAATCGGTAAGTTACCAACACTATGATTTGAATAATTACAACACTGGATTGTTTACATTTGGAGATGGAGCTTCAAGAAACTTAGCCTATACCATTGGATTATCACGAATCAGTAAGGGAGTCAACCCAATATTCCCAACCTATGGGTCTGATATTAGCCTTTCCGGAAAATTTACAATTCCTTATTCCTTAGTAAACGGAATTGATTATGCAACATTAAGTGACAAAGAAGATTATAAATACAAGCATGCAGGCAGTTCTTATGTAGGTACAAATGGCATAGTGGTTAATGCAGGTGATTATGTAGAGGCAATTCCAAGCGCAACGAATCAAACCCCAAATAAAGTTAATACTTATCAGGAAGCTGTTGCAGATCCTTCAAAAGTGGATCAAAAGAAATTTAATTGGCTGGAATATTATAAAATTAAATTTAAAGCCGATTGGTATACCAAAATTTATGGTAAATTAGTACTTCGAACGCTTAGTGAATTTGGATTCTTGGGAGCATACAATCAAGATAGGGGGATTGTTCCTTTTGAACGATTTTATCTAGGTGGTGACGGAATGGCAAATTTTTCAATGGATGGTAGAGAAACGGTTCAGTTAAGAGGGTATCCCAATAACTCGCTAACACCAATTATTACGGATCAAAACGACTCTCGTTACGGACAACAAATTGGCGCTTCAGTATACAACAAGTTTTCGATGGAGATGCGTTATCCTATAACATTGAAATCGTCAGCCTCTATTTATGCGCTTGCCTTTATGGAAGCAGGCTCATCATTTGAGAATTTTAAAGGGTATAACCCTTTTGATTTAAAGCGTTCAGCAGGTTTTGGTTTAAGGGTATTTATGCCAGCATTCGGATTATTGGGCATAGATTTCGGCAAGGGATTCGATGCGTTACCAGGACAATCTAATGCAAATGGCTGGGAAACCCACTTTATTATTGGGCAACAATTTTAAAATAAATTTGATTTAATTTTCAAAAAATACAATTATGAGAAAACAGTTTTTAATTCTATTTGTAGGTCTTTTTATAGGAAATACAGTTCAAGCGCAAACCAGAGGAACTAAAATAGGCTTTATTGATATGGAGTACATTTTACAAAATGTGCCTGATTATACTGAGGCCCAAAACCAATTAGAGCAAAAAGCTCAGGAATGGAAGCAGCAAGTTGAAGCTAAAAAAAACGCAATAAGCAAATTAAAAGATGCCCTTAAAGCGGAACAAGCTCTATTGACTAAAGAGCTTATTGACGAGAGACAAACCGAAATCAATTATCTTGAAAACGAAAATTTGGATTACCAACAAAAAAGGTTTGGCCCAAATGGGGATTTAATGCTCCAAAAATCAGTTTTAACAAAGCCAATACAGGATCAAGTCTTTACCGCTATACAAGATATTGCCGAAGCAAAAAAATATGATTTCATATTTGATAAAACTTCCGATTTAACAATGCTTTTTGCCGCAAAAAGATTTGATATAAGCGACCAGGTTTTACGGGTATTAAATAGAACTGAAAAAAGGGAACAACTAACTAAAAAGGAACTTGCAGCAGAACAGGCAAAAGAACTTAAAGAAGACGCTATTGATGAAAATCCAGCTCTGGCAGACAGAAAGAAAGCATTAGACGAGAAAAAAGCGGCAAGAGATAAAGCTCTCGAAGATAGAAAATTATTGCAAGAACAAAAGAAAAAGGAAGTAGAAGACAGAAAAAAACAACTTATAATCGATAGGGAAGCCAAAAAGAGTGGTGTGGCTCCTGCAGATACAAAAACTGCAGTAATTACCAACGAAACAGACAAAGAAGCTGCTAAAACCTCAGCAGAGGAGGCAAAACAAAAACAGGCAGATGAAAAAGCAAAAATATTGGAAGATCGCAAAAAAACTGTAGAAGATCGTAAAAAAGCTTTAGAAGAAAAAAGAAAACAAATACTTGAGGAAAGAGAAGCCAAAAAAAGCGGAGTAACTCCTGCAGAACCAAAAACATCCGCAATTGTTCCTGAAAAAAATGTAGAAGTTTCAAAAACAACTGCTGCAGCTGAGGCAAAACAAAAACAGGCAGATGAAAAAGCAAAAATTATTGAGGATCGCAAGAAAGCGGTTGAAGATCAAAAAAAGGCTTTAGAAGAAAAAAGAAAACAAATACTTGAGGAAAGAGAAGCCCAAAAAAGCGGAGTAACTCCTGAGGAACCAAAACCAACCGCAATTGTTCCTGAAAAAAGTGTAGAAGTTTCAAAAACAACTGCTGCAGCTGAGGCAAAACAAAAACAGGCAGATGAAAAAGCAAAAATTATTGAGGATCGCAAAAAAGCGGTTGAAGATCAAAAAAAGACCTTAGAAGAAAAAAGGAAACAGATATTACTGGAAAGAGAAGCCAAAAAAACTGGCACGGTTTCTGAAACAAAAATTAAAGAGGATATAAAAGCGCCCATTACTGTAATTGACACCACTAAAACCGTTGTGCCCGAAAAAATATCAGTTCAGGATGCCAAGCAAAAACAAATGGACGCAAGGGCAAAAATTTTAGAAGATCGCAAAAAGGCGTTTGAAGACAATAAAAAAGCACTTGAAGAAAAGAAGAAAAAAGAACTTCAAGACAGAGAAGCCATTAAAAAAGCGAACGAAGAAAAATTAAAAATAACGAAATAGATTACAAACAATAATTAATTACTAAATATTTTAAAAACGATGAAACAAATCAAAACTTTATTAATTGCTGCAATACTAATATTAGGAGCCAGCCAAACAACTAATGCACAAGCAAAAACGGCCCATGTTGATGTGAGTGAAATCATGTCAAAAATGCCAGCCATGTTGGATGCTCAAAAACAACTCGAAAAACTAAGTACAACTTATGATGCTGATTACAAAAAAATGGCAGAAGAATTTCAGGCAAAATTAAAAAAATATGATGCCGAAGCTTCAACTGTTAGCGAAGCCATAAATGGAGAACGTCAAAAAGAGGTTTCCGATATGCAAAAAAGAATTCAAGAATTTGGTCAAAATGCCCAAAAAGAATTACAACAAAAACAAGAAGACATCACCAAACCTATCTACGAAAAAGTAAAAAACTCTATCCAAAAAGTGGGTAAGGCAAAAGGCTACCAGTACATTCTGGATGGCGCTACACTTTTACTTGCCGATGGTCCAAACTTGACTGCCGACGTTAAAAAAGATTTAGGCTTCTAATATAAACGATTCGCTTATAAAAACTGCTCACCAATTATTGGACGGAGCAGTTTTTTTTTGCTAAAATATAAATTTATAGTATATTTAATCCGTCGAAATAACAGTGTTTTATGCATAACAATCAACCTATCGGAATCTTTGACTCTGGCATTGGAGGAACTTCCATTTGGGCGGCAATTCACCATTTGCTTCCCAACGAGAAAACCATATATTTAGCCGATAGTAAAAACGCCCCTTATGGCCAAAAATCGAAAGATGAAATTATAGCATTGAGCATGAAAAATACGGAGTTATTACTTAGTATGGGTTGTAAATTAATTGTGGTGGCCTGTAATACGGCAACCACGAATGCAATCCAAGAATTAAGAGCAAAATACTCAGTGCCGTTTATTGGCATAGAACCAGCCATAAAACCGGCAGCAACTTATTCGAAAACCCAAACCATAGGAATACTGGCAACACAGGGTACTTTAAATAGCGAACTTTTCAACAAAAACAGCGAGAAGTTTCAGGACACAAAAATCATTGAACAGGTAGGTCATGGCATAGTTCAACTTATCGAAAGTGGCAATATAGATTCGACAGAAATGACACAACTGCTCCAATCCTATCTATCACCAATGATTGAAGCCAACATTGATTATCTTGTTTTAGGTTGCAGCCACTATCCTTACTTAATTCCTCAAATAAAAAAAATAATTCCAGAAAACATTCAAATTATCGATTCGGGCGAAGCGGTAGCCAAACAAACCCAAAACATATTGCGAGAAAAAGTTGGGTTTTCATTGGCTAAAAAAAACGAACCTATTTTCTACACCAATACTAATCCCAAAGTGCTTTCTGATATTCTGGAAAATAAATATGAAGTGATTGAAAAAGATTTTTAGGCCCCATATTATTCTTTTTTGTACCAACCCGAATACATTACATAATTATTGGCAATGCGTTCAATTTCACCAGCAAAATCAGATTGGTCGATATTTTTTACCTTTTTGGCCGGAACCCCAGCATAAATACTTCCAGACTGTACCACTGTGTTTTGAGTAACAACGGCACCTGCGGCAATAATGGAATTGCTTTCTATAACACAATTGTCCATCACTATGGCGCCCATTCCTATTAAGACATTATCGTGGACAGTGCACCCGTGAACTATGGCGTTGTGCCCAATAGAGACATTATTCCCTATAATTGTGGGATGTTTTTGATAGGTACAGTGAATAATGGCGCCATCTTGAATATTCACTTTATTTCCAATGGTAATAAAATGAACGTCGCCTCTGATAATGGCATTAAACCAAACGCTGCACAATTCACCAAAGGTCACATCACCAACAATGGTTGCGTTCTCTGCAACATAGCAATCTCCAGGTATAGATGGGGTTTTCCCGTTTACAGATACTATTGACATTTGGATAAATTAAGGTAAAGATAATCTAACAAATTAATTGATGGCTGGGCAATTACATTCATATCGCTCTCTTTTGCAAAATAAATTAATTCCTAAAGTGATTTGGTGATAGCCCCCATTGTCAAATTTTATGTCTCCAGAAACACGAGAATATGTATAGGCAAACATATAATTTTGAAAATTAACCCCAACAATTGGTGTAATATATTGTAGCTTTTGTGAAGAAATTGCGTTTCCACTGAGGAATTCGGCACCATCGAAACTTCTTCGATACGACAAGCCACCCCAAAGTTTTCCGAAATCGAAATTCTTATAGGCTTTCATATTAATGTCAATTAGTTTTTCTTTGGTTTTATCCACAAGTTGGAATAAAATGGAGGGTTCCCATAATATTCTGTCTTTATCACCAAACACATAACCGGCACTTAATAAATATTTTCTAAGATTATCACTTTCATATTCCGTATAAATTCCTCTTCTTGTTTCAATGGCATTCTTTACTGTTCCATGAACATAAAAATCTAAATAATTATAAGATGCCCCTATATCTACATTAAAATAGGAATCTTTTTGAACAATGGTCCCGTCAATAATTGGGTCAAAATCACCAGATTGCAAAAAACCAGTTTCGTCTAATTGACTCTGAATCAGCCCTATGCTCATACCGAAAGACAGCTGGTTTAAATCAATATCGTCTCGAGAAAACATAATGTGATGTGCATAAGTGAACTTAGCTCCTTTCTGTGAATGATAGCCGTTTTTATCACTAAAAAGTATAATTCCCATTCCAGATTTTTCTCCCACTTTTCCGTTAAAACTTAGGGTTTGAAGTGCCGGCGCATCCTCTTGATCAAACCATTGTTTTCGAGCAGTAAGTCTAATTTTTGCACAGTTTGCAGCTCCTGCCATTGAAGGGTGAATCAAATAATAATTGTCCGATAAATAATCGGAATAGACCGCAATTCCCTCTTGTGAAAAAGAGTTCTGGCTAATAAGAATAAGGACCAATACTACTTTGATTTTATGAAACATTCAAAAAGTGTTAAATTATGAAGCTTTGATACCAATTAAAACAACGTAAAAAAAGAATAAATATTCGATTGAAACGGAATTAAAGTTAATTTATTCATTAAAAAACCAAATATAGTTATTAGTAGAAAATAACTTCGTTAAATTTGTAAAAAAATAATGAACTCATGTCAAAAATAACAATAAAAGAGACACAAAACCCAAGCATATTAAAGTTCGAATTCGATGATTTTATAACCCGAAACGAGAGTTTTGAATTCAAAAATATTGATGAAGCCAAAAATTCTCCCTTAGCACAACAGCTATTTTATTTGCCTTTTGTAAAAACGGTTTATATTTCGGGAAATTTCATCGCCATCGAAAGATTTAGCATTGTAGAATGGGAAGATGTAAAGGACGCCGTGGCAGAACAAATAGAATTATTTGTCGCCAATGGCGGAGTAATTATTACTGCCCAAGAAAAAACACAAAAACAACCGATAACCGTTTATGGAGAAACAACTCCAAATCCAGCTGCCTTGAAATTTGTGGTAAGCAGAATGCTAACTAAAACCCCCTTTGAATTTAAAAACATCGATGAAACGGGAGCCTCGCCCTTGGCTCAGGAATTATTCAAATTCGCATATATAAAAGAAGTTTTTATTGATGAAAACTACATTTCGGTGACCAAATATGAAATCAACGACTGGCAAGAAATTACACTTGAAATCAGAACTTTTATCAAACAATATATCGAAAACGGAGGAATTGTACTTGATGAAAACTTGATTGCTGCAAGCGTTGAACAAGAGGCCATAAAAACGGAGAATTTCGACAAGCTTGATGTCACTTCACAACAAATCATCAACATATTGGAAGAATATGTAAAACCTGCTGTTCAAGCCGATGGTGGAAATATTGCGTTTGAATCTTACGACGAAACAACAAAAACGGCAAAGGTAATCCTTCAAGGCGCCTGTAGCGGCTGTCCTTCTTCTACTTTTACCTTGAAAAGCGGTATCGAAAATATGCTGAAAAGCATGCTTAACGATGAAAGCATAACAGTCGAAGCTGTAAACGCCTAACCCGTTCTCCGTAAAAAAATGAACCAACTTTCGCAAGAAACCAGTCCGTATTTATTACAACACGCCAATAATCCCGTACATTGGAAAGCTTGGAACGCCAATTCATTGGCTGAAGCGAAAGAAAAAAACAAACTGATAATTATTAGTATTGGTTATTCCGCTTGCCATTGGTGTCACGTCATGGAACACGAAAGCTTCGAAGATCAAGAAGTTGCCGATGTCATGAATGCTCATTTTATTTCCATAAAAGTGGATCGAGAAGAACGCCCTGATGTGGACGCGGTTTATATGAAAGCCATTCAAATTATGACTGGTCGTGGCGGATGGCCGCTAAATGTTGTTACGCTTCCGGACGGAAGACCGGTTTGGGGAGGCACTTATTTCAGAAAGGCGGACTGGATGCATACCCTTAGTCAATTGCAGGAAATATACCAATCTGCTCCAGAAAAAATGGTGGATTATGCCGAAAAACTGCATCAAGCAATTCAATCCATAGGAATCATACAAAATGAAAACCCAAATCTCATCCCGAGCGCGTCATCTCGAGCGCAGTCGAGAGACGAGGGACAAGAACAAATTGACGGTTTAGTCGAAAAATGGAAACACAATTTTGATTGGAAATTTGGTGGAATGGCGAATTCTCCCAAGTTTATGATGCCTAATAATTATCATTTCTTGTTGCGTTTCGCACACCAAAAAAACGACAATGATTTACTTGAATTTGTAAATCTAACCTTGACCAGAATGGCGTTTGGAGGAGTTTTTGACACCGTTGATGGCGGATTTTCACGCTATTCAGTGGATAATAAATGGCACGTTCCCCATTTCGAAAAAATGCTGTATGATAACGGGCAATTGGTTTCATTATACAGTGACGCTTATAAATTGACCGCGAATCCCTTGTATAAAGAAGTCATAGAAAAAACACTTTCTTTCGTCGAAAAGGAATTAATGAATGAAGATGGCGGATTTTATTGCGCTCTCGATGCCGATAGTTTGAATGAAGAAAATCATCTCGAAGAAGGTGCTTTTTATGTTTGGAAAATCCCAGAATTGAAGACTATTATTGGCGAAGATTTTGATTTGTTCAGTCAGGTTTTCAACATCAACACCTTTGGATTGTGGGAAGACGGAAATTATGTCTTGATTCAAAATCAAAGTTTGGAAGGAATTGCAAAAGACAACGCAATATCCCTTTCTGAACTTGAAAGCAAGAAGAAAATCTGGGAACAAAAACTCTATATCGAAAGAGAAAGACGCTCCAAGCCCAGATTGGACGACAAATGTTTGACTTCTTGGAATGCGATAATGCTCAAAGGATTTGTTGATGCATACAAAGCCCTGCAAGACGGCAACTATTTAGAATTGGCTTTGCAAAATGCCAACTTCATCATCAAAAACCTATGGTCAAGCGAAGGAAACTTGTTACACAATTATAAAAATCAGAAAAGCACCATCAACGGTTATTTAGAAGATTATTGCTTTATTATTGCTGGGTTTATTGCCTTGTATGAAGTTACTTTCGAGGAAAAATGGTTGCTATATGCCAAACAACTGACTGATTACAGTCTAGAACATTTTTATGACGAGAAAACAGGCTTTTTTGCCTTTACTTCCAATCTGGACGAAGCCTTGATAACAACACATTTTGAAACCGAAGACAACGTGATTCCTGCTTCAAATTCAGTAATGGGGAAAAACTTATTTCAGTTAGGTATTTATTTTGAAAATTCCTATTACGAAAAAGTAAGTCAACGAATGTTGCAAAATATTTTTCCAACCATTGAATACCCTTCGGCGTATTCCAACTGGATGGATTTGGCATTGAATTATTCGGAAGAAAACAAGGAATTGGCTATTTGTGGTGATTTGGCATTGGAATATTGCAACAAAATAAAGAGCTTCTATTTTCCAAATGTGATTTTGGCCGGAACTGAAAAAGCTACCAATCTTCCTTTTTTGAAAAATCGTTTTAATGAAAATGAAACTCTTTTTTATCTTTGCCAAAACAAAACTTGTTCGGCTCCAAGTGCTGATTTTCAAGAAATCATTTCGAAATTAAATTAGAAATTAAACAACAAAAATGACAGTCAATCCAGAAAATATCGCTAATTACGCCGAAACCATTATCAAAGTTTTAATCGATTATTCGCCAAAACTTATTTCGGCATTCCTGATTCTATTTATTGGGCTATATGTCATTCGAGTTCTCAATAGACTCATTAGGAGAATTATGGTAAAAAGGGAATTAGACCCCACCTTGACCAAGTTCCTTGCGGATATCCTACTTTGGGCTTTACGAGTTTTATTGTTTGTGACTTTCATTTCTAAATTAGGAATTGAAACATCTTCTTTTGTTGCAATTTTGGGTGCTATGGGACTTGCGGTAGGTTTGTCGCTTCAAGGTTCGTTATCAAACTTTGCCGGCGGAATGTTGATTATCCTTTTCAAACCGTTCAAAGTGGGAGACACTATCGAGGCTCAGGGTGTGACAGGAACGGTGAGCGAAATTCAAATATTCGTCACCAAATTAATCAACGGCAACAACCAAACTATTTTTGTTCCAAATGGTGCGTTGTCGAATGGCACGATTATCAATTATTCTTTGCAGGGAATCCGAAGAGCCGATTTGACGCTTTCGATTTCATACGACACTGATATTAAAAAAGCCAAAAACTTAATTACCGAAGTTTTAAACAACAATCCAAAGGTGTTAAAAACTCCCGAAGCCGAAGTTTCCGTAAAACTTTTAACCGATAGTTATATCCAACTCGCAGTAAGACCTTGGGCAAATAATGCTGATTTTGGAGTTGTTAGTTCTGATACTTTGGAAAGCTGTAAACTGGCATTTGACACTGCGGGAATTGTGATTCAACCTTTTGTGAAAGAGGTATCAAAAGTTAATTCATAAAAATCATTTCTTCGAAACCGTCATCATAAAATCCTTCAAATAATACGGTTCAAAATAGGCAACATCTACGGTGTCGTTTTTTTGGTATTTATCAAAACTCAGCCAACTCATTTCCTTTGCCGAAGGATATTTGATTTCTTCCAAGAAAATATAGCTATCCTTGGTTAAAATCGGTTTGCATTTCTCGGCACAATCGCCCACAAAATAAAGTATTTCCTGTAATTCTTCGAAAGAGTTTTCGGTGATGATTTCAGCCTGGACGGTTCTAATTTTTTCAAATTTAGGATTAAAAATTGCAGAATAAACTTCCATTCTTCGGGCATCAATCATTGGAATTATCAATCCGCTTGAAATGGTAGCTTGCGAAGCCAAAACTTGCAAAGTATCAATTGCAATTAAAGGAATATCCAAGGCAAAACACAAACCTTTTGCCGCAGAAACACCAATACGCAATCCTGTGTAAGAGCCTGGACCTTGACTGACGGCAATCGCAATTAAATCTTGGAAAGTGATTCCGGCTTCTTTGATAATTTCTTCAATAAAAACGTGCAATCGCTCGGCATGGGAATAGCCTTCTTCGGCAATTTCTTTGCATAAAATTGTTTTTCCTTTTTTTGCCAAAGCAACAGAGCAATTCTTAGTGGCGGTTTCGATGTTGAGAATGTAGGACAAAATAATTATGGGTTATGGGTTATGAGTTATGGGTTATTGATTATGGTCTTTGGATTTTACTTACTGACAGAAAACCGATAACCAAGAACTGAAAACCTATTATTTATTATCTTCTTTTTTTTTCGTGGTGACTTTATCCCCTGAATTTAATTCCTTCGATACTGTGGTATAAGGTCCGGTGATTACTACGTCGCCTTTTTTAAGTCCAGTTACCACTTCAATATTGGTGTCGTCTTGAATTCCTGTTTTTATGATTCGGATTTTAGCCTTATCCCCTACTTTAACAAACACACACTCCAGTTTCTTGTCGATTTTTGTTATTGGTTCTTTTTCGGTCGGTTCTGCAACGTCAACCTTAATTTCTTTTACGGCAGTGGTGTCAGATTTGACCACAACCGAACTAATTGGCACAGCCAGAACATTGGTTTTTGTTTTGGTAACAATGTCAACTGTTGCCGTCATTCCAGGTCTGAATGGAGAATAAGTTGCTGGTTTTCCTTCCAATAAATCTTGGTAGGATTCTTTCAATATTCGTATTTTTACCTTAAAATTGGTCACCTGATCCGCCGTTAAAGTGGTGCTTGCCGAATTGGAAATACTGGTCACAATTCCTTTAAACTGCTTTTTTAAGTAGGCGTCAACTTCAACTTTGGCTTGGTCACCCACTTTTATTTTTACGATGTCATTTTCATTCACATCAACTTCCACTTCCATATTGTTCAGGTTAGCGACGCGCAGAATTTCGGTTCCGGCCATTTGTTGGGTTCCCAAAACACGCTCTCCCAATTCCACATTGAGCACTGAAATGGTACCATCGGCAGGTGCATAAATTACAGTTCGCCCGAGATTGTCTTTAGCTTCGTTTACAGTGGCGGCAGCACTTTGCACATTAAAATAAGTAGATTGTTTGGTGGCTTTTGCCACTTCAAAAGAAGCTACCGTTTTATCCCAGTCGGACTTTGAAATAATGCCTTTTTCAAATAAGGTTTTGTTTCTGTCATAATTGGCTTTGGATTCTTTAAATTGTGCTTCGGCTTGACTTAATCCTGCTTTAGCGGCTGATAAGTTGGCAACAGTTCTACTGAGTCCGGACGTGTAGAGATCCGGATTTATTTTGACCAATAAATCGCCTTTTTTGACAACTTGCCCTTCTTTTATGGGCAATGCGATAATTTCACCTGATACCATGGAGGCTATTTTTACCTCAATTTCGGGCTGAATTTTTCCTGTTGCCGAAACGGTTTCTACTATTGTCGTGGCTTTAACCTGGGTTATTTCCACTGATTTTTCCTTGTCTTTATTACCGATGACCCCTGTTTTTGAAAGCACCAAAAGCAAGGCAATAATTAAAATTGCTCCCCCAATTATAAAATAAATAGTTTTTTTTGACACGATAAATTAGTTTTTGATGATAGCAATTCCAAAATAGAATTCCAATATTTTAATTTTAAAAACAGAATCATACTTCGTCCTAAGTACTTCTGACTGTGCATTAGAAAGTAAGGTTTGCGATTGGTTAAAATCGAAAGAATTCATCATTCCCACTGCATATTTTTCCTTGGCATAATGATAAGCTTCTTGTCTTGCCTCGAGTGCAAGAAGAGCAGCCTCATGCGCCTTCAATGCTCCTTTAGCATCTGCAAATGCGGTATACACATTTCGCTGCAAGTCTAATTCTTGTTGCTCAACGGCTATTTTTGATTTCTCCAAATTCACCTTTGAACGTTCGACATTGTTTCGTACCGAGAAACCATTAAACACGGGAATCGATAATTGCGCCCCAAAAGACTGTCCTTTGTTGTCGCTGAACTGATCGAAAAAAGGCGCAGGATTTTTGATTCCTATTATATTGCCCGTAACAGGATCAAATGCCGGAACATCGGCATAGGAAACACGGCTGCTAAAATTATAAAAGCCCTTTAAACTGGGCTGAAAACCACCTTTGGCAATGGCTACATTTTTCTGCGCAATTTCAAGATTAGTTTGCGCAATTTTCAATTCGGTTCTTTTCAATTTTGCCATGTCATAAATGGCTGTTGGTGTTTGGGACAAAATAGGGTATTCCTCTTTAAGGGTAGTATCTTCAAGGATGTCAAAATTTTCAAAATCGGGTAGTTGTATCAATTGAGCCAAACCCAATTTGGAAATCAACAACGTATTGTCAGCAACTACAACTTTCTGTTTGTCCGATGCCACGGTGGCTTTTATATCCAACAAATCGCCTCTAGGAACCGAACCTGCCAACACCAATTCTTGTGAACGAGTCAATTGTTTTTCGTTGAAGGCCAATTGTTCTTCTTGCACTTTTAGATTTTCCTTGTTAAAAAGCACCTGCAAAAAAGCATTGGCTACGTTGAGCGCAACATCCTCTTTCATTTTCAGCAATTGGTATTTAGCTGCAACAATCGAAAGATTGGCTTTTCGAAGCGTATTCAGGTTCTGCAAACCATTGTAAATATCCACTCCAACAGCAGCATTTGCCGAGGTAAACTGCGTGGTTTGATTGCGTAAAAATCCCGTGGTGATGTCTTGATTTAAACCAATATTCCAGGAATGGGAGGCATTGGCATTGAGAGAAGGTAAAAAATTCCCTTTGGCTTCTTTTTTGTCTATCGCCGCAATTCTAGTGTCTAATTCGGTTTGCTTGATGGAAATATTATTTTGTATGGCGTAGCCCACACATTCCTCCAATGTCCATTTTTTAGATTGCGCCTGAACAGCGAAGCTAAACAGCAAGAAAATCAGTAAACAGAAAAACTTATTTTTGCCCATATATTTCGAATACGATTGTAACAAATCCGCTACACAAAATTACTTTTTTCTATTAAAAAAATCAGCTTTAAGGGAAACTATTTTGATTCCAAAATCAAGCCTTAAAATACATTCTACTTTTAAGAATGGAATTTGTTCCTGCAAACATAAATAACCTATTTCTTTTTAATTAATTTTGCTATTTAAACCTAAAAAAATGCTTAAACTCTCAAAAATTACAACCATTTCCCTGTTTGTCTTATTGGTTTCCAGTTGTACAAGCTCTCAAAAAATAGCGGCTTTAAAACCCGAACCGGACGACGCCACTCCCTTGGTATATGAAAACACACCTTCTTTTATTAATTTACCCGTTAGCGTCAAACTAAAGGATATAGAAAACAAAACCAATACGCTCTTGAATGGCTTAATCTATGAAGACACCAATATTGAAGACGACAATATTGAAATGAAAATTTGGAAACTGGCTCCAATAACCATCGAAAACAATCTCGAAAGTCTAGAGGGGAAGATAAAAACGGTATTGCCACTAAAGGCTTTGGTTAAATATAGAATTGGCACCAAAACACTTGGTGTAGCATTATACAACACCAAGGAATTCAATCTTAATGGCACAGTAACCCTAGTGAGCGAGGTGGCTTTGACCAATTGGAAACTAGGCACCAAAACCGAACTCAAATCATTGGACTGGAACGAAAGTCCAACGATGCTTGTTTTTGGGAAAAATGTTCCGGTAACTTATCTCATCAATCCAGCCGTTAAACTTTTCAGGTCTAAAATCGAGAAAAAGATTGATGCCGCCATTGAAAAATCGATGGATTTCAAACCGAATGTTTTGACTGCATTAGAAAAAATTTGCACTCCATTTCAAATGAGCGAAGCTTACGAAAGTTGGCTTCGAATTGTCCCTCTTGAAGTCTATTCTACCACAGCCAAGTTAAAAAACGATACTTTTTTACTGGAAATGGGAATGAAAGCCACAATGGAAACCTTGATAGGCAAAAAACCAGAATCAAAATTCGACGCAACAAAAATCACTCTAAAACCAGTAACCAAAATCCCGAACCAAATCACGGCAAATATAGCCGCGGTTTCCACTTTTGCAGAAGCTTCAAAAATAATGACAAAAAATTTTGGCGGACAGGAATTTGGTTCTGGCAGCAAAAAAGTGAAAGTTCAAAAGGTCGACATTTGGCAAAAAAACGACAAATTGGTGATTGCTTTAGATGTTTCCGGAAGCGTAAATGGAACCATCTATTTAACGGGATTTCCGCAATATAATGGACAAACAAAAGAGCTGTTTTTTGACAAACTCGATTATGCTTTAGACACCAAGAGTAAATTAATGCGGACCGCCAACTGGCTGGCACAAGGACTGGTTTTAAGAAAAATTCAAGAGAGCTGTCGCTATTCCATCGTTGCTAATTTAGAAGAAGGAAAACAAAATATGGCAGCTTATTTGAAAAATTATTCTCCCATGCCTGGTGTTTTTGTCAACGGCAAAATGGAAGGTATTCAATTCCAGAAAATTCAACTGACTAATAAAGCTATTATTGCTTTTATAAAAGTGAATGGTACGGTGAATGTATCTGTGGATGGTTTGAAGTAATCACTGGCTTATGACATAATTAGCACTAGAAAAAGAACTGGTTTGTAGTACAGACTTCAAAGCCCTAGTCATAACTAAATGTAATTATTGACATATCAATTCCTATCTGGGCAACTTTAAAACCAATTAAAAAAATAAAATAAAAAAATAATATGATACAATTTGGAATCGGAATAATTATAATTCTTTCATAGAAGTGATTTAGTTTTGTAAAATCTTAACGGATAATTGATAATTAAATACGGATAAAATGAAGTTATGGAACCTTCCAATATTTGAAAAGCTGTTTTTACACCGTTTCTTTAATTCTAAAAAGTTATATTTGTTTTGTTGGGGCGAAAGAATTTAGTTTGGCTGGGAGAAACTGGCTTTTGCAAAGTATAATTTCGTGAAACACTTTAAAATTCATGACCAATAAAAGTAAAACTATATTAATCAGTGGTGCAAGAGCTCCTATTGCTTTAGAAATGGCAAGAAGTTTTAAAGGAGCAGGTCATAACGTTATTATGATCGATTGTTTGCATTTGACCATCGCAAGGTGGTCCAATTGCGTAAATAAATATTTTGTTATCCCCTCGCCTAGATTTGACAATTTAGGGTTTGTAGAAAAAATAAAAGAAATTATTCGCACGGAAAAAGTAGATCATTTTATTCCTACTTGCGAAGAGGCTATTTTTGTTGCTGAACATCTAGAGTTTTTTACTTGTAAAGTGTGGACTGTTGAACATAAATTGATACTTGAACTTCACAACAAATTGAAATTTGCCCAACGTTATCAAGACCAATTTCTTATTCCTAAAACTATTAAACTTAATGATTTCAGCGATTGGACAAATAGTGTCAAATATGTATTTAAGCCTATATGTTCTCGCTTTGCTTCTTCAATATTCATCCGAAAACAATTATCAAACACTTTTTTTAAAGAAAATGACAAAAACCGTTGGATAGCTCAAGAATGTATTGAGGGAAAAGAACTTTGCATATACTCAATCTGGGACGAAGGTCGATTAAAAGCCTACACAGCATATCATCCGCTTTATAGGGCAGGAAAAGGGGCTGGTGTTTTTTTTGAGCCAATTAAAAACGAACTTGTTTATGAATATGTAAAAACAATGGGAAGCCAAATAAAATATACTGGTCAATTATGTTTTGATGTCATTTTAGATATAAATCAAAGACCTTATTTTATTGAATGTAATCCTAGAGGAACAAGCGGAGCGCATCTCATCAATACCCAATTAGCCGAAGCTTTTTTAGGAACAAGCACTTATGTGTGTCATAATAGTAAAGAGTTTTCTATAAAGTATGCCATGTGTCTTTTACATTTCATTCCATTTTTAAAAAAACGCGTATGGAAATCAAAAGATATTATTTTTCTACGGAATGATTTAAAACCTTTTTTCTTTCAAATGTTAAGTTTAATTGAAATCACTTACATAAAGTTAACCCAGCGAGTTTCTTGGTTGGAAGCTACAACTTTTAATATAGAATGGAATGAAAATAAAAATTGAATGGGTGCATTGGGAGGATTTACCGACAGGATTATTGAAGTCTTTTTCAAAAGCATTTATCGAAAATAAATCAACTGAACTGATTTCAAATGTTGAAACTGAATATAAGGTATTGAAGATAGATGAAGGTAAATACTTTCCTGTAACAATTAATAATACTGAGTTGGACTCCTCTTTTGTCTGCTCACCCTATACCGCTTATGCACTTTATTCAAAAGAGGAACTGACCCAAAAAATCAATAATAAATTAATTCAATTTCCATTATTGCTTGTGATTAAACTACTAGGCAAATGGCTACAATATGGACAAATAAATAAGAACATTCACATAAATAATTTCCTTTTATCGACAAACCCTTATCCCGAATGGGATGGAATAGAGATCAAAGAAATTACAGAATTCATAACAAAAGAATATCCCAATCATTCCATCATTTTTAGGTCTTTAAATCGCTTTCAACATCAGCATTTATTAGATGTTTTCAAAAAAAATAAATACAGGCTAATTGGGAGTAGACAAGTTTATATTTATAATCTCAACGAGCAGAATTGGTTAAAACACAAAAATAACAAAAACGATCTTAAATTAATCAAAAAACAAAATTTGACTTTCATTGAACACGATGATATGGAACCCTATTTAGAAGAAGCCCTGCAACTATATCAGATGCTTTATTTGGAAAAATATTCTA
>JBIKPM010000337.1:0-2585 GCA_044357435.1 Flavobacterium sp.
AAAGTGTCTAATGATATTATCAATAAAGTAAAAGGCGTCAATCGTGTCGTGTATGACATCAGTTCAAAACCGCCTGCAACGATTGAGTGGGAATAAAGAAACAAAGGCGTTAGCAAAAATCAATTTCAATAGCAATTATGAAATTGATTTTTGTATTTTTAGCACCATTGAAATTGTCATTGAATTTAAAAGAGAAGTAGTATGATTAAGAGAGTCCTTTATATTTTTGTTTTTATAGTTGCTTGTTCCGTATTTGGGCAAAACTATGATAAGCATAGGGTAGAAAATGGGGAAACCATAAGCCAAATTGCTCAAAAATACAACGTCACTCCTTATGCTATTTATCAATTAAATCCAGATGCTCAAAGTGGTTTGAATCCTAGTAGCATCTTACTTATTCCAAAAAAGTCAGTAGTTTCAAAAGCCGTCGCAACATCCAAAACTCATCTTGTAGAGCCAAAAGAGACTTTGTTTGGCATCGCAAAAAAATATGCTATTTCAGATGAAGCATTGAAACAAGCCAATCCCAATTTGGAGAAAGACGGATTGCAAATAGGTCAAATACTTACTATCCCAACTATTCCAGCGATTTCTGCTCCAAAAGTAAATGAACTAACTCCCGAAAAAGTAGTGTACCACGAAGTGCTTCCAAAGGAAACGAAATATTCCATCGCTAAATTATATGGAACTACAATCGAAGAATTAGAAAAGCGAAACCCGGAAATTATCCCTGGGCTATCTGTTGGTTACCAACTGATAATTAAGGGGAACGCTCCAAAAAAAGAGGTAATTCCAGCAGTGGAACCCAAAAATGAAACTGCAAAATTAAATAGCGTAAAAACAGCAGTGGCCAATTACGTAAACTATACCGTGAAACCCAAAGAAACCATGTATAGTTTGTCAAAAATGTCCGGTTTGGGACAAGACGAATTAATTAAATTAAACCCGGCTTTAGCCAATGGGGTTGAAATAGGAATGGTATTAAAAGTTCCGTCAACGGCTTTAATTCCTCAAGAAATCAAAAAGGGATATGCTTCTTTATTGAAAAAAAGCGGTTTAATAGGTAGAAAAAAACTAATCTTACTATTGCCTTTTAATATGTCCAAGATCGAAAGCGATACCGTCAATACGCCAGTGATGCGTTTGAAAAAAGACAAGTTTTTAAATATGACTTTGGACTTTTATTCCGGAGCTTTGATGGCGATAGATTCTGCTAAAAGTATTGGGTTGCCAGTAGATGTATCAATTTTTGATTCCCAAGAAACCAAAAACACTTCAAATATAGCCAACATCATTCCAGAAAACAACCTTCAACAGGTCGATGCTGTAATTGGTCCTTTTTACCAAAATAATGTAGAAAAAACCGCCGATTTATTCAGTAATAAGAATATTCCAGTAATTTCTCCTCTGTCAAAAGATATTGGAAATGCATACCCTAATTTATACAAATCGATTCCGACAAATGAAGTTTTAAGGGCTGCCATGTTTGATTACATGAGATCTAAAGGCGGAAACATCATTGCGGTGGTCGACAAGAAAAAAGAATCTGTAAGACAATATATTCAAACCAATCAGAAAGGAGTGCAATTCGCCGCTTTGCTTCCAAATGGCGGATTATCCGTCGAAAGTTTGAAAAGTTTATTTGAAAAAAACAAGACCAACTATGTCGTTATGGAAACCTCCAATACCGGGCTCATAAAATGGACTATAAATACTATGATGGGGGCAATGGCAAATTTCAGAGTGCAGTTGGTTATTTTGGAACCCAATGAAACCTTGGACACGGATGAAATAAATTTTGAGTATTTGACAAAATTAAAATTAATGTACCCCTCCATAACTCGTGAAAATGAATCTCCCGAGGCTAAAATTTTTGAAAAAGAGTACAGAAAAGACAATAAGATTTCCCCAAGTACTTATGCCACTCGTGGTTTTGACCTTACTTTTGATACCATGATGCGATTGTCACAAGGGAATACTTTTCAGGAAACTGCCGATGTAATGGCAACAGAACAAGTGGACAATAGGTTTGAATATTATAAAAAAGAAGGTGGAGGATATACCAATAAAGGAGTTTATATACTCTATTATGATACCGATTTAACCATAAAAGAAGCCAAATAAGAAAGTGTTCAGTAATCAGTTTTTAGTGTTCAGTCAATATAAATACATAAAAGTTCCGTAGGAACGGTTCATATTGAAGCAACGGATTTTAATCCGTTGAATTATAAACAAATAGATATAAAAAAAATATGACCTCAAAAGTAACCTATTTAGGCGATTTAAGAACCTCTTCCATTCACCTGCAATCTGGAAGCGAAATCATCTCAGATGCGCCATTGGACAACAACGGAAAAGGCGAGGCTTTTTCTCCCACAGATACTGTAGCCAATGCTTTGGCAAGTTGTATGATGACCGTTATGGGAATAAAGGCGCGAGATTTGAATGTTGATTTCATAGGTTCAACTGCTGCAGTTACCAAGATTATGCAAGCTGAACCAAGACGAATTAGTGCTATTGAAATTGTTTTTGACATGAACGTTGTAACTGACGAAAAAACAAAAACTATCCTCGAAAGGACCGCA
>JBIKPM010000338.1:0-2580 GCA_044357435.1 Flavobacterium sp.
ATTTCTGTCCAGGAAATAGATTTTGCCATTGCTAAAATGGCGGCTCTGGTGGCCGCTGATTTTGCTGATGAAACCCCTATTTTTGTTGGGGTGCTAAATGGTTCCTTTATGGTGGTTTCTGATTTTTTGAAACAGTATGAAAAACCTTGTGAAGTGAGTTTTATTAGGATGACATCTTATGATGGTATTTCCTCTACAAACAGTGTAAGACAATTAATCGGTATAGACCAAGATTTGTCTGGGAGAACTGTTATTGTATTGGAAGATATTGTCGATACTGGAAATACCTTGGTGGCATTGAAAGAACTATTCAAGCAACAAAATGTAAAGCATTTCAGGATAGCGACGCTTTTTTTTAAACCGGAAGCATACAAACAAGACATCAAAATTGACTATATTGGAATCAGAATACCAAATAAATTCATTGTTGGATACGGATTAGACTATAATGGCTTGGGTAGAAATTTACCCGAAATTTACCAACTCAAAGATTAAAAGTTAAGGTTTAAAAGTTGTTTGTAGTAAGCACTTACCTCTTAACGCCAAACGGAATAACACAAAACAGAAAAACACATAACACATAACTTTACAATATGATTAACATTGTTTTATTTGGAAAACCTGGAGCCGGAAAAGGTACGCAGGCAGAATTTTTAAAAGGAAAATATAATTTGACGCATCTTTCAACAGGCGACATATTCAGATTTAACATCAAAAATGAAACTGAATTAGGGAAATTGGCGAAAACCTATATGGATAACGGCGATTTAGTCCCTGATGAAGTAACGATTAAAATGTTGCAAAGCGAAGTAGATAAGAATCAAGATTCTGCAGGGTTTTTGTTTGATGGTTTTCCAAGAACAGTAACTCAAGCTGAAGCATTAGATGCTTTTTTGTCCACAAAAAACGAAAAAATTACAGCTACTATTGCACTAGAAGCCGATGATGAGATTTTAATCCAACGTTTACTGGAAAGAGGTAAAACTAGCGGGAGAGTTGATGATCAGGACGAAGATAAAATCAGAAACCGTTATCAAGAGTATAACGAAAAAACGGCTCCCTTAATGGAATTTTATTCAAAACAAAATAAATTTTATCCAGTAAACGGGATTGGTTCAATAGCTGAAATTACGGAACGTTTGAGTAAAGTAATTGAAAGTTTATAACGAGGCAAACATTTTCTAATCAACCATGGAAATTTTAATAATATTTTTTTTAATCCTCCTAAATGGTGTTTTTTCCATGTCAGAAATTGCATTGATTTCGGCAAGGAAAAACAGATTGGAAACTTCAGCCAAAAAAGGGAACAAAAATGCTCAGACCGCATTGGATTTGGCCAATTCCCCTAACAAATTTTTATCAACGGTTCAAATCGGAATAACTCTGATTGGAATTCTAACAGGTATCTACAGTGGGGAAAAAATAACAACAGATGTTACAACTTTTGTGTCAGGATTTGAAATATTTAAGCCATTTGCCGCTACAATTGCCGTTGGAATTGTGGTGCTTATTTTAACGTTTTTTTCTTTAGTTTTAGGGGAGTTATTGCCCAAAAGAATTGGATTAAATCATCCAGAATCCATCGCGAAAGCATTGGCACTTCCCATGAAAATGATTTCTATAATTACAGCTCCTTTTATTTGGTTGTTGACTATTTCTACGGATTTTTTATTGGATATTTTGCAAATTAAACCTACTGCTGATGGCAAAGTTACCGAAGAGGAAATCAAGGCTATTATCAAGGAAGGAACTGAAATAGGAGAGGTTCAGGAGATTGAACAAGATATTGTTGAACGTGTTTTTCATATTGGAGATCGGAAAATAAACTCTTTGATGACACATCGAAAATCGGTCATATTATTACCATTGCATTCGGATAAAACTCAGGTTAAAGAGTTTATGCTTAAAGAATTACACTCAATATATCCTGTTTATGCAGAAAATCATGATGATATAGTGGGTGTGGTAAATTTGAAAAGTATTTTTGCCAATATTGACGCAGCCAATTTTAATTTGCCTGACATCATGACCGAGGCGCCATTTATGATGGAGCAAACTACGGCTTATAAAGCCTTGGAACAATTCAAGAAAACTGGAATTCACTACGCTTTTGTTTCTGATGAGTATGGTGTTTTTCAAGGAATTATTACCTTGAATGACATTCTGGAAGCGTTAGTTGGTAATGCTTCTGATTTCTATAAAGATGATTTTCAATTGGTCGAAAGGGAAGAAGGCAGTTGGTTGGTGGACGGACATTATTCGTTACACGATTTTCTGACGTATTTCGAATTAGATGAATTAATCAATGATTATGAAGTGACCACCGTGAGTGGATTAATTATGACTGAACTTTCCCATATTCCGAAGCAAGGAGAAAAGTTAGTTTGGCATAAATTTGAACTAGAAGTCATTGATATGGATGGCGTGAAGATTGATAAAGTGATGGTGAAAGCCATAAAATAAAAAGGTTTTGGGTCTTGCGTAATGGGTTTTAATTTTACCCAAGACCCATGCCCCAAAACCCAAAACCTAAAAAAAAAAATGACAGAAGGGAATTTTGTGGATTACGTAAAAATATAT
>JBIKPM010000339.1:0-2569 GCA_044357435.1 Flavobacterium sp.
TAAGAAATCCGGCTTGAAACGGACTTATTAAAATGGTAATCAATAATACGCTTCCGGTATAGATTAACAAGAAATCCATGGAAATATCCTCTGGATTAAAACTTCCTTGTCTGATATTCTCCATAATCAGTTCCATATCAAAAAAGGAAACTACTATTGCAACTAACACAATTCCGAATAAAACAGAGAAAACAAGAAGCATTAAACCAGCATATAAGGCTATCTTTTTATAATTTTCAAAAGCATGTTCCAATACATTTCCAAAATTTAGATCATATCCATTGGTTTTAATTGCTGCTATTTTGTTTTGTATCGATTTCATATTTTTATTTTTGTTAAATGTAATAAATATTAAATTTTATAATAGACTTCTTCAAAAGGGATTCTAAAACGTTCTCCATAAACACCATTTTCTTCCCGAATACCGCAACCTATTAACATATTTACCTCAGATGAAGACGGCAAATGTAATATTTTTTTTACTCTTAAAGAATCAAAACCTTCCATTGGACAAGTGTCATAGTTTAGGGAAGCCATACTAACCATGAAATTTTGTGCGGCAAGACCGGCACTTTTATGGGCCACGATGCGCATATCACTTTGGCGAGCTTGTCTATAAATAGGTCTGAACAAACCTATGATTTGGAATGCCAAAAACTTTATCATTCCTAATATTCCTAAAAAATCCGAGTAAATACTTGGAATAATTTTTTGATAATAATTTAATGCAAATTTTTCTCTTTTTGAATATTCCCCCGGTTTTTTATTTCCGTATTGTGATTTCAAAAAGGCAATGTTTGCTTGCATTCTTTTTCTCCATAAATCTTTTCTAACCACAACAATAACTATTTGTTGTGCCGTTTTTGCGGCACTTTGGTCAAAACTCGCGATAGCGATTTGTTGTAGAATATTAGGAGAAACTACATGATAAAACTCCCAAAGCTGCATATTACTGCTTGTGGCTGCCAACGTAGCCAAATGGATGCATTCCTTTACTTTTTGTTCGTCAATAGGTTCCTTTTTAAAAACCCGAACAGAACGCCGGTATTCTATCACTTTGCTTACCGTTTTTTCAGTTGTTACAGCCATTTTAAAACTTTTTTAATTGTTGTCAACTTGTCTTTATAGGGGGCGTATCGCAGGGGTAAATCCAACCAATTTGCTTTTTTTACGATACTTTTTTTATGCGAAAACAGATCAAAACTCAATCTTCCATGGTAAGCGCCAATCCCACTGTGACCCACACCTCCAAAAGGCAGCCTTTTGTTTGAAAAATGAACCATAGTATCATTGATACAACCCCCTCCGAAAGAATAATTCTGAATCAATTTCCTAGAAAAAGCGTGGTTCTCGGTGAAGACATATAGGGCTAAAGGTTTTTCGTATCTTGAAATTACAGAGTCTATTTCTGACTCATTTCCGTATGTAAGAATTGGTAATAGGGGACCAAATATTTCGGCTTGCATGATTAAACTATCTAATGAGTTTTCTTCAATAAGAGTAGGGGCGATATAGCAGGTTGTTGCGTCGGTTTGCCCTCCAAAAAACACTTTGTTAGATTGCATCATGTCGACCAATCGTTGCCAATTTTTAGTATTTATTATTCTGGCATAATCGGGCGATAGTGAAGGGTTATCGCCGTAAGCTTTGGTAATTTCTTCCTTCAAATAGTCTATGAAATGACTTTTCATATCCTTTTGAATCAGAATATAATCAGGGGCAATACAGGTTTGTCCCGCATTTATAAATTTTCCCCAAACAATTCTTTTTGCCGCCAGTTTTAAATTAGCGGTTTCATCCACGATACAAGGGTTTTTTCCGCCTAGTTCAAGCGTGACGGGGGTCAAATTTTCGGCCGCCGCTTTTGCCACAATTTTACCCACGGCAACGCTACCCGTAAAAAAGATATAATCCCAGCGTTGAGCAAGTAATTGTTGAGATACTTCGATGTCGCCTTCAATTACTTCAACGTGATTTTTATGGAATACCGTACTGATAATTTTAGCAATGATTTCGGATGTTTTCGGCGTGAGTTCCGACGGCTTTACCACGACTTGATTTCCTGCTGCAACAGCCGAAATTAAGGAACAAAGTGTTAACTGGAAAGGATAGTTCCAAGGTGCAATTACCAATACTTTGCCATAAGGCTCCTTATAGATATAATCGGTTGAAGGGAAATTCAGGATAGACGGGAATACTCTCTTGGGTTTTGCCCATCTTTTCAGGTTTTTAATGGTATACTTTAATTCTGAGATAACATAACTCGTTTCGGTTAGCACTGTTTCGAAAGCAGGCTTTTTGAAATCGTCGTATAAAGCCCGAATGATTTCGTTTTCATATACGATAACGGCATTCAACAACTTTATTAACTTTCCTTTTCTGAAGTTGATGTTGGTTTTGTATTCCATAATAGCTAAATTTTGTCTTTAATTACTACCGATACAATTTCTAAAAAATAAATCTCGATACTTAGCACCATAATAGTATTGGGTATCGAGATTTTTTGAATTTTTTTAACTGGAAGGAATCACTTTAGACTATAAAAAACCAAATCTAAATCCTGTATAAA
>JBIKPM010000341.1:0-2560 GCA_044357435.1 Flavobacterium sp.
TGCTCCTTTATCCTTATAGTCACAGAACGAAATTCCGGGATATTCCATACCACCAACTATACCTGCAACATTTATTGCTGTAGGATAAGGATATTCAAACCATCTTTTGGAATAATTTTCGATTACTACTTTGGTATACTCTGTTGAACGCCCCCAAGCTTCATTTCCTTGACTCTCTATTGGGTATGCTGATAATGCCATTGATTTTTTTCCGCTCGGCAAAATGATTCTTGCGGCATCTAAAATAAATGCAGGTGATGAAGCCCAGGAAACATCTCGGGAATTCATCATTTTAAAATGCCAGGTTTTATAAGAATTGGCGATTGCAATTAAAGACGATGCCGTTTCAACTTCATCACTAGAACGCACGATAACGGTTTTATCACTTTGTTTTGCCTGTGCCAAACGTTTTTGCTGCTCTGCACTATATACTTCCAAAGGATTTACTAATTCACCTGAACAAACAACAAAATGATTGAACGGTGCTGTAATATTTATATCAAAATCTCCATATTCCAAATAAAATTCAGATGCCCCCAAATACGGATGAGTATTCCAACCTCTTACATCATCATATACGCACATTCGTGGATACCATTGTGCGACGGTGAAAATTTTGCCGTTTTTGGTTTCCAATATTCCCATTCTATCTGAACCCTCATTTGGGGAGATAAAGGAATAATCAATTTTAATTTTCACGACTCCCCCTTTAGATTTTAACTCTTGAGGGAGGAAAACCTGCATTCGAGTGTCGCTAATGGTGTATTTAGCCTCTTTTTCTATAGAAACTCCTTTATTTGTAGTTATAATCTTTACCGATTTTATCTTATTACCTCCATCAAAAATCTGACCTTGGGCACCATTTCTGCTTCCAGTTATGGGAATAATGGCATTGGCACGAGAATCTTGTTTGAATAAATTTTGGTCTAAATACATCCAAACAAAATTCATTTTGTCCGGACTATTGTTGGTATAAGTAATTATACCTGTTCCGATAATTTCTTTTTTTACCTCATTTAACTTTACAGACAATTTGTAATCAGCCCTATTTTGCCAATATTCAACTCCAGGCTGACCGCCTGCAGAACGGGTTTTCGTTCCGTCTTTCGTATAAAAAAAGGAAGCGAAAGCATCGTGATAATCGTATTTTGAAATTTGAGGTTTTGTGTTCGGGACAGCAAGATCATTTTGCGCCCATAATGTTGAAATCCCTAATAATATAAAGAACTGCACGGTAATCTTGAACCAATTATTTTTCATATTTAAATAAATTTTATAAAGCAAATTAACAAAAAATAATGTCGAAACCTAAATTAAGACAAAAATTTATCAATGGTATAAATTTGGCCTCTATTTTTGCTTCAAAATAAAATCTATGGAATACATTTACATCATCACGATTATTAAAACATAACTAGAAACTCCTTTGACTAGAACAATTTCAAATTCGAATCTAACAGCTATAATAAACCACCTTGGTGCTGAACTAATTTCCTTAAGAACTAAGGAAAACAAAGAATACATCTGGGAAGGAAATCCCGAATTTTGGAGCAAACACTCCCCTATTTTGTTTCCAATTGTGGGAACGCTGAAAAACAATTCCTACCTTTTTAACGGAGTTGAATATCATTTGTATCGACATGGTTTTGCCAGGGACATGGAATTTGATATCATAGATTTTAAAGATAATAGCGCTACTTTTTCTATAAAATCTTCGAAAGAAACACTAAAAATCTATCCCTTTGAATTTGAATTACATATAAAATACACGATTGAGGGAAATAGCTTGAACGTTCAATATCAGGTTATAAATAAAAATAAAACACAAATGCCATTTTCAATTGGAGCACATCCTGCCTTTGCATTATCGGGTAATTTTGAGAATTATTCTATTGAATTCGAACAGGAAGAAACTTTAGAATATTATCTCTTGGAAAATGATTTGGTTTCCAATACAACGAAAAAGTTGGAAGCCAATACTAAACCAATCCCTTTGAATTATGAATTGTTTGACAATGACGCACTAATTTTTAAGTCCATAAAATCTAATTCTTTGACACTATTGGAGAATTCAAAACCAATGATTAAGGTATTTTTCAAGGATTTTCCCAACTTAGGGATTTGGACCAAAAAAAATGCACCTTTCTTGTGCATTGAACCTTGGTTTGGATATTCGGATACGGAGGAAAACTCGGGTAATATTTTCGAGAAAGAAGGCATTCAAATTTTGGAAGGAAATAAAACTTTTAATTCAAAATTTAGTATCGAAATCCTATAAGATTATAGATTATAATGGAAGTTTTGGGAGCGATTTAATATACAATTCTTCTACTTTTTTTCTTGCCCAATTGGTTTTTCGAAGGAAAGTTAAACTGGATTTAATGGTGGGATTATCCTTAAAACATTTAATATTTATTAATTCACCTAAAGTATCGAAACCATAATAATCGACAAGCTTTTCTACGATTTTTTGAAGTGTAATTCCGTGAAGAGGGTCTTTTGAGAGTGGCTTTTCCATCTTGCAAATTTACAGCAATATTAAATAACTATTGACATTTCG
>JBIKPM010000340.1:0-2560 GCA_044357435.1 Flavobacterium sp.
AGCCTTCAGATTAACAACATCATTATAAATAATTTGAAAAACTACACCCGATCTTACATTAAGGGAAAATTGGGTTTTAAGGAAGGAGAAAAAATCAGCTACACCGATTTGAAAACAGGAATTGATAACTTAAATGCCACCCAAAACTTTAATGCGATAAGCTATTCCTTTGAAAATAATGATTCAAAGGATGACTTAAAATTGACATTAAATGAAAATGCCAATAAAACTTTTTTGCAATTTGGATTGCATTATGATGGGTTATTCAAAAGTGCCGTTTTGGTGAATCTAACCCAGAAAAAAACTTTTTTTAAAAATGACATTGCCTCTTTAGACATTATCTTAGGTGATAATTTAAGGTATAATCTGGATTATTATATTGACAACGGCTTTTATTGGAGTTTTGGTTTCAAATCCCAATTAAATCAATTTAATAGAAATGTGGCCAAAAAAATGAGCGGTTTATATTTGGATTCTCCGGATATAAAAACCATCAATGTTGATTTTTCCGATTTAACCAATCAGGTTTATTTTCAGACCTTATTCGCACAGAAATTTTTAATAGGAACGGGGGTTGAATTCAAATTCTTAAATATAAAGTCCGAAACGCTCGCCAATACCTCAACCATAATCGATAAAAGCAATTATTTAAGCACGTTTGGGTATGTAAAATACGATTCTTTTGACAATAAACATTTTCCCAAAAAAGGATGGTGTTTTTCAGGCGATATTCAATCCTATTTACTCTCTTCTGATTATACCAAAACATTTAACCCTTTTTCTATTGCGAAGGCCGATTTCGCGATTGCCACAACAGTTTTTAAAAAAATCACGCTAAAATTTGAAGCGGACGGTGGGTTTTCATTTGGCAACGAAAGCCTCCCTTTTTTTAATTTCGCTCTAGGAGGTTTCGGATATACAGCTATGAATAATTTTAAACATTTTTATGGGTATGATTTTTTGGGTATAGCTGCTAATAGTTATCTAAAAGCTTCTACAACTATTGACTATGAAATTTTCAAAAAAAGCCATATCAATTTGTCTGCTAATTTTGCCAATCTACAAGATAACCTTTTCCATTCCGTAGATTGGCTATCAATTCCAAAATATTCTGGTTATGCTTTAGGTTATGGGTTAGAAACCATAATTGGTCCTATAGAGATTAAGCATTCTTGGTCACCTGAAACCGGGAAAGGATATACTTGGTTTAGTGTTGGATTTTGGTTTTGATTTTTGGATAAAAATCCTTATATTCGTTAGTGATAAAATAGACAGGCTGATTAGAACAACTTCGATTTCTTATTGGAAGAAAACCGGATTGAATACATTAATTTTTTTGCTTTAATTAAGAAAGTTGTGTTTTTACAAAACTTTAAACTTTTTAACTTCAAATTTTAAACAAAAAAACGATGCCGTTATACCATAAATTGGGAGATTTTCCTCAGAAAAGGCACACACAGTTTGAAAACCCAAATGGCGGGTTGTATTATGAACAACTTTTTGGAACAGAGGGCTTTCATGGCAATTCATCGCTTTTATACCATATCCATAGGCCAACCCAAGTCAAAGAAATTATAAAATCGTATTCAGTTGAGCCAAAAATTGCCATTGGTAAAAACATAAAATCCTTATTGTTAAAAGGGTTCGAGCTAGGGCCTGAAGAAGACTTTTTGGACTCTAGAAAAGCAATACTCGTCAATAAAGATTGTATCATCGGACTGGCAGCTCCAAAAAATTCACTCCTTAATTATTTTTATAAAAATGCCGATGCCGATGAATTGATTTTTATCCATAAAGGAAAAGGGAAACTGCGCACGATGATGGGGAATGTTCCTTTTGAATTCGGGGATTACCTTATTATTCCCCGAGGAATGATTTATCAAATTGAATTTAACACCACTGATAATCGATTATTCTACGTGGAATCCTTTACTCCGTTTCATACCCCGAAACGATATAAAAACGAATCAGGCCAACATCTGGAACATTCTCCTTTTTGTGAGCGGGATTTCATATTACCCAGCGGGTTGGAAACTCATGACAAAAAAGGAGATTTCTTAATCAAGATAAAAAAAGAAGGCATGATACACGAAATGATTTATGCCTCACATCCCTTTGACATAGTAGGATGGGATGGCTACAATTTTCCATTTGGCTTCAGCATTCACAATTTCGAACCCATAACGGGTCGGGTGCATCAACCGCCACCAGTTCATCAAACCTTTGAAACCTTAAATTTTGTGGTATGTTCCTTCTGTCCAAGATTGTATGATTATCATCCGAAGGCAATTCCTGCTCCATACAACCACAGCAATATCGACAGCGACGAGGTTTTGTATTATGTGGCAGGCGATTTTATGAGCCGTAACAATATCGAGCAGGGTTATATCACTTTGCATCCAAAAGGAATTCCACATGGTCCGGCACCGGGCGCAATGGAACGTAGCGTTGGTCAAACTGAAACAAAAGAACTTGCCGTAATGGTCGATACTTTTCGCCCACTTATGGTCACCGAAGAAGCTATGAGAATAGATGATGGAAAGTATTACAAATCATGGGT
>JBIKPM010000342.1:0-2559 GCA_044357435.1 Flavobacterium sp.
TAATCCTGAAATTAAATGGGAAAAACAAAAAACCCTTGATATTGGTTTAGATATGCGCATCCTAAAGAACAAAGTTGATATAACAGCTGATTATTTTAAAAGAAGAACTGAAGACCTATTAGTATCGCCAGAAGTATCCGGATTACTCGGTACAGGTACAGCACCGGTCGTTAATGCTGGTATCGTTGAAAACACAGGGCTTGAGTTTGCAATAGGATATTCTGATAAATTAAGTAAAGATTTTAAATTCAATATCAAGTATAATGTAACCGCTATTAAAAATGAGGTTATTTCTGTAAGTGGTGAAGGTGAATATCTCGAAGGGGGTAGCTTTGGAATATCCCAACCGGCAATTTCAAGAATGGAAGCAGGTTTTCCATTGGGTTATTTTGTAGGGTATAAGACTGATGGTGTTTTTCAAACACAGGATGAAATTGATAATTCCGCAGTGGGAAAGATTGCACCTCAATTAGGTGATTTTAAATTTGTAGATCAAAATAATGACGGTGTAATTGATTTAGATGACCGTGTGAATTTAGGTAACCCGTTACCAGATGCTACTATGGGTTTTAGCCTATCTATCGATTATAAAAAATTCGATTTTGCTGCCTATGCATTCGCTTCGATTGGTAACGAAATTGTTCGTAATTACGAACGTAACCAACAATTGGTAAATAAACCAATTTGGTATTTAGACCGATGGACAGGTATTGGGTCAACTAATTTGGCTCCTAGACAAACAATAGGCACAAATGGCAATATTGTATTCTCCGATTATTATGTAGAAGATGGTTCTTTTGTACGCCTACAAAATGTGCAATTAGGATATACGTTTTCTAATGATGCTTCAAAAAATTCTATGTTTGATAAATTCAGAATATATGTATCGGCAAGTAATTTGTTTACGCTTACCAAGTATCGTGGTTATGACCCAACGGTAGGTACAGGAGCCCCAATTGGTGGTGGGATAGATCAGGGAATTTATCCAAGTGCCAGTACATTTTTATTAGGAATCAATGTAAAATTTTAATTAAAAACCATGAAAAATTTAAAAATCACATTTATATTCATTTCACTTCTAATGGCTTTCTCTTGTAGCGACTCCTTTGTGGATGTGGAATCAGAAGATGAAAACTCCGAAACTTTTTTCAACTCCGAAGAAGACTACGATCTTGCATTAGCTGCAGCTTATGATTACTTACAAATCTCATCAATGTTTTGTCAATATGCAGAAATCGCATCCGATAACGCTTTGTGCGGGGGCGAGTCTGCAACAGATTCTTATTGGATTCAACAAATAGATGATATGATTCATACACCTGTTGGTCAAAATGATCCAAAACGTGGCCTAATAGCCATGTGGAAAAGGCTGTACGAGGCTGTGAACCGTTGTAACTATATTATGGAATTTAAAGACAAAACAGATTTCCCTAATAAAACAAGCGTTATTGCACAAACAAGATTCCTACGAGCTTATTACAATTTTGAATTGGTAAAATGGTGGGGCGATGTGCCAATGCTAGTGGATAAAAGGATACGTTTTGGCGACCAGTTTTCTATTAATAGAACTCCCAAAGAAGATGTTTATACATTAATTGAAGACGATCTAAAATTTGCTGCTGACAACTTGCCTTATGTTCAAAATGAGACGGGTAGAGTTACCAAAGGAGCTGCTCAAGCGTTGCTTGGTAAAGCTTATTTATATCAAGACAAATTTGCCGAAGCAGCAACCGTTTTAGAAGATCTAATAAACAAGGGTCCTTACAGATTATTAACCTCTGCCGAATATCCAAATCTGTTTGAACGGGATTGGGAAAATAATGTAGAATCTGTTTTTGAAATTCAATATTCTGATGTTGATGGTGGAAGTTATGACTGTTTTCAATGTTTAGAAGGCAACTATTCCGTTTATTTTAATGGACCAAGAGATTTGAAAGATGCAACCGGAAAATTTGATGCAGGCTATTGCTTTAATGTGCCAACACAAGAAGTGGTTGATGCTTTTGAACCTGGTGATTTACGACTTGAAACCTCTATACTGGATATTAAGCAGTATATCGCCGATAATCCGGGGTCATCTTATAATGAATCAATAGGATATGAGCAAACCGGTTATTTTAACAGAAAATATATGGCCCGAAAAGGCGACTTAGACATTAGTGATCCCGCATTAACAAATCCCGATAATTATAGAGCTATTCGATTTGCAGATGTACTATTAATGGCTGCCGAAGCTTTGAACAGAAAGCCATCGCCTGATGATGCAACAGCCAGAATCTATTTAAACAGAGTTCGTAACAGGGCGTTGTTAGGCAATGTAACCACAAGTGGCACTAATTTAACAAATGATATCTATAAAGAGCGTCGCGTAGAATTAGTTGGTGAAGGACACCGATTCTTCGACTTGGTAAGAACAGGTAGAGCACCTCAAGAAATAGATGGATTTGTAGATGGTAAGCATAACTTATTTCCTATACCAATTGAAGAAATTAATTTGTCAGGAAACAGATGGTCACAAAACCCTAATTATTAAAAAAATGAAAATTATGAAAGCATTAA
>JBIKPM010000343.1:0-2554 GCA_044357435.1 Flavobacterium sp.
ATTTTAAGGAATATAATTTGCTTTTATTTCTAAAATTAAAATATTCAAAAATGGTTTTTAATTGAAGTTTTGCTGATGATGTCCAAACTATTCTTCTTGCAACCATCTTTGCATTTCTTCATTTAAAACATCGTTTTCAATAAAATTACCTTCCAAATATTCTTTTTGAGAATTTTGAATTTCCTTTTTTTGTTGTTCAGAAAGAATTATTATTTTTTGCAAATCTTGATTGTAGTTTTTACCGTTTTTTGATTTACTTTCCAAAATTGTATTTATTGCTGACAATAATGCTTCATCATCAATCTTGTCTATTTTAGATTTCAATATTTCTTTTAATTCCATTGTGTTCATAATAAAAGAGTTTATACAAATTTAATCAAAAGAGTGTTATAAAACTTAAAACTTCCAAGCTTTTTGTTGTGCTTTCGTTTGGAAAGTCCAGGCCAGAATTCGGCTGGTTTTTTGCCCTTGAGCCATATCGATTGTTTTTACGTCGGCTACATTTACTTTGTTCAACGTTTTGTAAAAACTCGACAGATTCTCTTTCTTGGAAACTAAGGTGGTAAACCAAAGGCACTGCATGGGGTATTTGGCACTTTCGTAAATCATTTGTGTCACGAAGCCAGATTCACCACCTTCACACCATAATTCAGCGTTTTGTCCGCCAAAATTCAGCACGGGTTTAGCTTCGCTCCGTTCGGCTCCGCCTCGGGTTGTAGTTTTGGTATTTTCTAAATTATTTATTTTCCGAATGGTACTTTTTGTTGCTTCATCCAGGGAGGAATGAAACGGTGGATTGCATATCGTGAGCGCAAATCGATCCTCGGGCGTGATGATGTTTTTGAAAATAAAACGCGAATCGGTTTGCAATTGCAAACTGGTGAAGTCCATTAATTTTGGATTGGCTTCAATGATTTTTTTGCAGTTTTGAATGGCTTTTTCATCTATTTCAGTACCAACAAATGACCAACCATATATCGAATTGCCAAGAATTGGATAAATACAATTGGCACCAATGCCAATATCCAACACTTGAACATTTTCACCTTCTGGAATTATTCCGTTATTGTTGGAAGCCAATAAATCGGCGATATAATGAATGTAATCAGCTCTTCCCGGAATGGGTGGACACAAATAATCTTGGGGAATATCCCAATTCTGGATGTCATAATCGGCAATTAAAAGTGCTTTGTTGAGTGCTTTTACCGCTTTGGGATTGCTGAAATCAACGGTTTTAATTTGATATTCGTTGATATCCACAAATTGTTGAAGTTCAGGACAATTTGTAATTAATTGTTCAAAATTATATCCCAATCGGTGTTGATTTCTGGGATGTAAATTGGTTTTTTCGGTAATCTGTTTCAGTTTCATTTTTTGTAATCAGACGGCAAAGATAGTTGATTTATAGTGATTTCATAATGCAGATTTCAGATAGCAGTATGCAGGTGGCAGAATGCAGATTGGTGTTGGTAAATAACAAGATTTTAGACTTTTTATCATAGTTTAAAAAAGGTGCTATTTTGATTTATAGATTATTTCATTATCAGTATGTGCACAGTCGAGAATACGCTCTTTTTGCATCTCGATTTTAGACTGTCTTGAGCATAGACGAAAGGCTCGATATGACAAATTTACTATCTCCGAAAACTGAAAACTGCAATCTGAAGACTAATCCCAACATTCCATCAATAACAAATCGCCTTCTTCGTGTGTTATGGTGACCATTCCATCTATTATTACGTGATTGCTGCTTCCGGTTCTGTAACCAATGGTTAGCGTGTCGTTTGCCAATGGGTAAAATAAATTTTGGGAATGGACTCCAGTTACGTTTCCAATGGGAATAAGAGAAATAGGGGTGCTGGCAGGATACCATTTTTCGAATTTTTTGGGCAATAAAAAAACTTTAGAATGGTCGTCGAGTACCACGATTTTCAATAAATCCCGGTATCGTGTAATATTTGTCAGGTTTGTTATGGTATGATCAGCGCGTTTTCCGGTTGCCCAAACTACGTTTGCAGCAGGTATTTTTCTTTCGATGAGGTAATCGAACGCTTTCTCTAAATCGGTTTTGTTTTGGTCAGGCGTGTGGACAATTTCTAATGGAAAATGCGTTTCTTTATAATAATTGGTATCGAAACCGCGGTCGAAATCACCCAACAAAACATCTACTTTTATGCCCAATTCCACTACGCGTTCCATTGCAGAGTCAAGCACAATAACCAATGGTGACCATTCGAGTAATTGTCCCAATAATTCGATGTTGCAGGAAGCACCGTTTGCAATGATTAGGGCTGGTTCTTGGTCATCGCGAACGATATGGTGTGAAGACATAGTAATTTATGAATTACGGGTTGGAAATTTGGCACACAAATATAGTCAATCCTAAATTGTAGATATATAGTTTAAATTACTGTACGAGGTAATTTTTATAATCCGTTTCAGATAGAGTAAAATAGCCTAAAGCAAAGTTTTTGGAATTGGTTTGATTAACAATATTTCCACGAATTGTTGCTGGTGGTGTTGCAAATGGCCCTCCACTGCTACTACCTGCCAC
>JBIKPM010000344.1:0-2549 GCA_044357435.1 Flavobacterium sp.
AAAGAAATAAGTACCCTCCCCTGTTAAAAGCGATACAAATCTATAATCACCAATTCTATCATTTCCTAGAATACCGTAGGAAGCCCTCAATTTTAATAAATCGAAGAAATTATTATCACTCATAAAGTCTTCATCTGAAGCTACCCATCCAATAGAACCTGAAGGGAAATATCCAAACTTATTTCCTGGAGCAAACCTTGTTGAACCATCTCTACGTAATACTCCGGATAATAAATATTTACCTTTGTAATCGTATTGAAATCTAGTGAAATAAGATAATAATCTGGCGTCAAATTTTGGATTGCTTCCTCTCTCTTCGTAAATATTCTCTTGAATACCTGCTTTATCTACAGATGCATTTACTATACTATTATCAATAACATTAGTCCCTTTTCTCCCTGAGAATTCACCAGTAGTTTTAAAAACAGAGGTTCCAAAAAGTACGTTTACTTTATGTGCATCATTAAATGTGTTTTCGTATTTGATAAATCCATCAAATGTATAGTCTCTGTAAATATCAAAACCTTCAAAAACGCTACTGGTAGCGGTATTAAGCACTTTTGCAACACCATAATAATCAATTGGATCAAAAGAAAAAATATCCACTTCAGCATAATTAAACTGAATGTTTGCTTCTGTCGTAAAATGATCTAAAAAATTATAGGCTAATCCTGCAAAGCCATTCAATTTCATGACTTTATTTTTATTATACGTATTAGCCATTTGTGCTAACGGATTTATAACTTCGCCTCCTAAACCATCTGCCAATGAAAACTCACCATTTCCATCTCTAACAGGTATAGTAGGTGCCATATTTAAAGCATTGAAAAGCACAGAACCTAAAGTGCTTTCTGGAAGATTCTTTTTATTGGTATTTGTTAAGGTAAGCCCAGACTTCAATTTAAAATTCTTTAAAAAATCTAAATTATAGCTTGCACTATTTGTAGATCGTAAAAAATTAGATTTACTACCCCCAACAATACCGTCTTGAGTTAATAATGAAGAACTAAATGAATAGGATGATTTTTTTCCACCTCCTCTTAAGGAAAAGTTGTGATTGAAAATTGGTGCCGATTCAAAAACTTCATCTTGCCAATTTGTTCCAATACCTAAAGTTGATAAATTGTTAAAAGGAGGTGTGCTGCCAGCAGAGGCATATCCTTCATTGACTATTACTCCATATTCGGTAGCATTTAAAACTGGTATTTTTCGAGTTGTTTGTTGAAATCCTCCCCAGGCATTGTATTCAACAGTTAATGGCATTGCTTTTCGACCTGTTTTGGTAGTAATTAAAATAACCCCATTTGCTGCTCTTACTCCATAGATACCAGCAGTGGCATCTTTTAGAATGTTAATATTTTCAATATCGCTTGGGTTAACAACGCTAAGATCTTCAACAACGTTACCGTCAACCAGTATTAATGGACGACTATCCCCATTGGTAGACACCCCCCTAATGCTAATGGTAGAACCACCGCCTGGAGATCCAGAATTGGTAGTAATGTTTACTCCTGCTACTTGTCCTTGTAACGCCTGCTCGATTCGAGTAGGTTTAAGTTTTTCTAAAGTCTTGCTATCAACAACAGAAACTGCTCCTGTCACTTCACGCTTTTTTTGGCTACCATATCCTATTACTACAACTTCTTTTAAATCTTGTTGTTCTGGCTTAAGTCTAACATCAATTCGAGTTCTTCCATTGGTAGACTCCTCGACTTTACTGTAACCCACATACGTATATACCAAAGTACTGGCTGATGTCACCTTTATTTGATAATTTCCGTCCATGTCCGAAGCCGTGGCTTTAGAAGTTCCCTTAATTAAAATGGAGACTCCCGGAATAGGAAGTCCGTTTTCATCTAAAACTTTTCCGTTAACGGTAAGCTCTTGTGCCTGCCCATAAACTGAGAATAGAATAGCTAAAAAACAAAAAATAAGTAATTTTGTTAATTTCATTTTTCTAAAATTTTGGTTAATTGATTAGTAGTTCTTAACAAATATTATAAATATATTTTGATATCATTAATTAAAATACTTTAATATTACTATACAAAAACACATCAAAATTAATTTATTAGAATTAAAAAAATATTAAAAAAAAATATCAAATTATTGATTTATAGTTAATTAAAATTTACTATGTTAAAAAATTTGGAAAAAATTACTTCTTTGGAAAAAGTAAAAACACTTCTTATTTGAATGAAAATTATGTTTCTCAAATAAAAATGGCCTTTTTCGATATGGCATTACCTCACAATGATTATATCCAACATAATGAATCTACGTTATACAAACATAAATTCAACTATTAGATAAATTCTATTTCAAAGACCGTCACAGAGCTTGTTTACTATTCCAGCCACATCTTAACAAATTAAATAACAACGAAATAAAGTAGCCTTCAAAAAAATATGGAAATTTCAGTGAAAAATGTTTTGGAAAAGCAAAAAACCAACCTATATTTGCAATCGCAAACAAGTTCACCGAACACTTATAAAAGTAAAAGTTTAGTGAAGTAATTAGGGCGATTAGCTCAGCTGGTTCAGAGCACC
>JBIKPM010000345.1:0-2533 GCA_044357435.1 Flavobacterium sp.
CAAAGAGGGTACTACATTTAGTATTCAGTAATCTATTTTTTAGTGTTCAGCGAAGGATTTCAAATTGTAATTTCTGAAATATGATCTCAAAAATCATCATATATCCTTTTGTACTTTTAATTCGCTTTTATCAAAATGCGATTTCACCTTTCACACCTTCGGCCTGCAGATTTGAGCCCACTTGCTCGAGTTATATGATTGAAGCATTGCAAAAACACGGCTTATTTTACGGTGGGTTTTTAGGGATAAAAAGAATATTGAGTTGTCATCCTTGGGGAAAAAAGGGGTATGACCCCGTACCGAATAAAAAATGTAATCACAAACAGTACTGAAATTTTTTAGTCGAAAAAAAAGCCTTAGTTACGTAGAAGGTTTATTTTCTTGTTAATCTATCAAATCAAAAACAGAAAAGTGTATTTTTACCTTAAATATAAAAAATAATGACACACGCTTTAAATATAGTTTGGAATCCATCGGAAGGAATAGATTTAGGATTTTTTGTGATTCGATATTACAGCTTGATGTTTGTAATCGCCTTTGGGTTGGGTTGGTACATCATGAAAAACATATTCGAACGTGAAAACGAATCGCTAGAAAAACTGGATTCCCTGTTTATTTGGACTGTTTTGGCAACCTTAATTGGCGCGCGCCTTGGTCATGTTTTGTTTTACGATTGGGAATATTACCGCAATCATTTATTGGAGATATTTTTGCCGTTCCGATTTACCCCAACCTTTGAATTTACTGGATTTCAAGGACTGGCAAGCCATGGTGCTGCCATATCCATTATAGTAGCAATGTATTATTTCAGCAAAAAAGTAATGAAAAGAACACTCTTATGGATGCTGGATAGAATCGTTATACCGGTGGCAAGCGGAGCTGTTTTTGTAAGATTAGGCAATTTTTTCAATTCAGAAATTGTTGGTAAGGAAACTGATTCTCCTCTAGGAATAAAATTTGTGAGGGATTATTTCAGTCCAAATGACGCCGTGAATGCTACTCAAATAGCAAACCCAAAAGAGGCCTATCATGCGATTGCCAACGACCCAAAGTTTGCAGAATTACTGCAACAAGTGCCTGCCAAACATCCTGCGCAATTATATGAAGCTTTTTGTTATATTTTTGTTTTCGCCGTTCTATTTTTCTTGTATTGGAAAACAAACGCAAAAGAGAAAACAGGTTTTATATTTGGTCTCTTTCTAGTGCTGTTATGGTCTGTACGTTTCGTTGTGGAATATATAAAAGAAAGTCAAGGCGGTTTTGAAAGTGCATTAGGATTACTATCTACAGGACAATGGCTTAGTATTCCTTTTATCTTGATTGGATTGTATTTTGTCTTTACTGCAGAAGAACCAGTTCATTTATAATATAGATTTTGTTTAAGCCAAAAGTACGGCCTGAAAAGTTAATCCAAAAGCTTCCCAAATAAGGAAGCTTTTTTTGTTTTATCTCTTTAATGAAAAATGGGATTTGAATTTCTTCATAACAGAATTCTCTATATATTCTATATTAAACCAGTAATCATCTGCTGGCATTTGCACACCTAAATATGTTCCGTCCCAACCTAAACCATCAGGACTTATCTCTTTTAAAAGTTTACCATATCTATCAAATATGTAAATCTTAGAAATCAAATTACTTAAATCAGAAATTTTCCAAGTATCGTTATAATTATCTCCATTTGGCGTAAAAAACTTAGGATGTTTGATTATAAGAATATTATCTTCGGTTATTGAATCACTACAACCATTAACTTCACTCACAGTAATCGTATGTATCCCAGAGGAAACATTTTCGAAAATTGGACTGGTTTGTAAGGGTCCCGAATCCAATTGATACAAATAATTGCCTGTTGCAGTTGCAACAACTGTTATGATTTGATTATTTTCAAAAGCATCCGTAACGGTATAACTCACATCTGTCAAAGTACTAGACGGATTGACTGTAATATCAATTGCTGTTGGAGGGATAGCACATTGACCAGCATCTGGAATAAAAGTATAAGATAATGTTCCTACGAGTGATGTATCAATAGTTTCAGATGGTGTCCAAATTCCTGTTATTGGTAGAGTGTCAGTAGATTCTAGTGGTAAATCTGGCAGCGTTGCTCCTTCACAAACATCAGTTGGAACACCCGAAGAAAAAGTGGGTGTAACTGATTGTATTACGGTTACACTCAATGGTGGTGGTATTGGAGCACATGGAAAAAGACTTGTATCAGGAGTAAATTGATACTCGTTAGTTCCTGTTCCATTACTAATTGAAGTAGGAAACCAAGCACCTGTTATTCCTTCGTTTGACAGTGGAAATGAAGGAGATGGTGTTCCAGAACAAAAATCGGGTATTGGATCAAAAGTTGGAGTAGCACTAGTATATACTTCTATTGTCTTCTGAAAAGTAGGTGAAATGACACACGAACCTACATCAGGAGTAAATTCATAAGTATTAGAACCTAAAATAGATGTGTCGACTGTTGCTGGACTCCATGAACCTGATATTTGTGGAACATTCGAAGAGTTTAAAGGAAGTGTTA
>JBIKPM010000088.1:0-7503 GCA_044357435.1 Flavobacterium sp.
GGCAGATAGGGTAGGCGTTCCCATAGTAAGACAAAATATGGGAAGCGATCCGGCTTCAGTAGCTTTTGATACTTTACAATCCGCAGTGGCACAAGATGCCGATATAGTGATCATTGATACCGCGGGGCGTTTGCATAATAAAGTCAACCTGATGAACGAATTGACAAAAGTAAAACGAGTGATGCAAAAAGTAGTTGGCGATGCACCTCATGATGTTTTATTGGTAATTGATGGATCAACAGGACAAAATGCTTTCGAACAAGCCAAACAATTTACGGCAGCCACTGAAGTGACTTCGCTTGCGGTTACAAAACTCGACGGAACTGCCAAAGGCGGTGTTGTTATTGGGATCTCTGACCAATTTCAAATTCCGGTTAAATACATTGGAGTGGGAGAAGGAATCGAAGATTTACAGGTCTTTAATAAATATGAGTTTGTAGATAGTTTTTTCAAATAGCAGCAGAATGAATTTTTCTTCCCTCAAAAACATTTCCACTATTCACCTCTATTTGTTGAGTGTATTGTCCTTTGTTTTGTCAAACGTTGTCAGGGACAAAAATATGGTGTTGTATTATATTTTGCTCGTTTTGGGCGCGGGTTTCTTTATTTTTGGATTTCTCAAAAGCCGAAATAAAAGAGAATAGTTACTCATACAAAGCACTAATTTTTGTCCATAATTCTTCATCAAAACCCGATAAGGCAAAAGTGGGATTGTTAGGGTCTGCTAATTCTCCCATTCGGATGACTACCATTTTTTTGCTTGGAATCACATAAATACGCTGATCGTTTGCTCCCATAGCGGCGTACATATCTGAAGGTGCATTTTTTACCAACGATCCACTAAAAACATTTTGACTATTCGGAATCATGTATTGATATTTCCCATTAAGCCACCACAAATAGCCGTAACTTGGATTTATATTTTGTGAGGTTGTTGTGCTTTCTTTGAAATAGGTATCATTTATAATTTGTTCGTTATTCCATTTTCCGTTGTTTAAAGCTAAAAGACCAAACCTAGCCATACTTCGGGTGTTACTATTGTAAATACTAAAAATAGTTCCAAAATTCCAAAAGCCTTCCATGCCAATTTTATTTTTCAATTTTTCGTTAAAATAGGTTTCAAAAGGTTTGTTACTTGCTGATGCAGTTATGTCTATTAATTTTTGAAATACGTTTCCATAAGCCCACCTCGTACTTGCATCGGCTACATAAGTAAGGTTCGATTTTACGATGAATTGTTTTGAATCATCAATACCTGAAGTCATGGTTAATAAATTCTTGACCTTAATTAAATTTTCTTTCGCTAAAGGCATGTTAGTCCAGCCAGTTCCAATATAATCTGAAACCTTGTTTTCAATATTTAATAGGTTTTCCTGTTGCGCAATGCCAATGGTTGTAGCGCATAAAGTTTTACCAGCACTATTCCATTCCCAAGTGTCAGTTGAAGAATGTCCGTTGAAATAATTTTCCATTACAATTCTTCCATTGACCAATATTATAAAACCTTTAGAATTTTTAAGTTCCAAATAATCCAATAAGGGTTGGACGGCAGTCTGGTTCCAACCCAAACTTGTCACCGATTTGGTTTCCCATACATCACCCGTTAATGGAGGAAAATAGTTGGTTTCAGCAGGACTAAGATCTTTTGTTCCAGAGCTACAACCAACACACAATAAAGCAGTCAGTAGTAAGTGAATTATTTTAGACATATTCAAGTGATTGATTTGTTGTACGATCAAAAATAGGTGAAATAGTTTAATGTGTTTCATGATTTTTATTTTTCTTTGAATTTATTAAGGTTAACTTTGTGGAAAGACAAAGGGATATTTTGAATCGATAAATCATAGCAGATTGCTCCATTCTCAGAAATGAAAAAACAAAACAGATATGAAAAAAATAGTTTTTATTCTATTGGTTTCCTCTTTTTTTATCTCTTGCCAACAAAAGATTAAACAGGAAGATGTACTCAAAATTAATGGGTATTGGGAAATAGAGAAAGTAGTTTTTGACCAAGGAAAGGACAAGGAATACGGCATAAACGAGAGTTATGATTATTTTCAAATTGACAAGAATAACAACGGTTTCAGAAAGAAAGTAGTCCCGCAATTAGATGGTACTTTTGTAGTCAATAATTCTCAGGAAAGCGTGAAAGTTCGATTCGAAGATAACAAAGCTTTTATAGATTATGCAACTCCTTATGCCAAATGGAGCGAGGAGTTAGTAGCTATTTCGAATGATGAATTAGTGCTTAGAAACGCCGAGAAAAAGGAGTATCATTATAAGAAAGCAGGACCAATACATATACTGGACGATGGCAAAAAGACTAAATAATCAAAGTACAGTTGGGGATGTTTTGAAACAAATTATCCAAGTCAACAAGTTACAACCCGGAATGGATCAAATTGACGTCAAAGAGGCCTGGAAAAATCTTATGGGTAACGGCGTGAATCATTATACGAAGAATGTGGTTTTGAAAGGAACTACTTTGTATGTTGAGCTTAGTTCAGCTGTTTTGCGGGAAGAATTAAGTCACGGAAAATCTAAAATCGTCACCATGATTAATGAAGAATTAAGGCGTGATGTGGTGAAGGATGTAGTCCTGAGATAATCAGATATCAGGCTGCAGAATTCAGAAATAAAAAATCCCATCCAGATAAAAAAATAGGGATGGGATTTGTATTTTATAGATTTCCAACTTCGTTCTGCTATCTAAAATCTGCTATCTGAACACTAAAACTGCTCTCTTCCTGCAAAATGAAAAGCACCTTCGATAGTTGCATTTTCATCACTGTCAGAACCGTGAACCGCATTTTCGCCAATAGAAGTCGCGTAAGCTTTACGGATAGTTCCCTCTGTAGCTTCAGCTGGATTTGTAGCTCCAATCAAAGTTCTGAAATCTTCAACAGCGTTATCTTTTTCTAAAATTGCAGCAACAATAGGACCGCGAGTCATGAATTCCACTAATTCTCCGTAGAAAGGTCTTGCGGCGTGAACAGCATAAAAGGCGCGAGCATCTGCCACAGTTAATTGAGTTAGTTTCAAAGAAACAATTTTGAAACCACCATTGGTAATCATTGCCAATATATTTCCGATGTGTCCGTTAGCAACCGCATCCGGTTTAATCATTGTAAAAGTTCTATTTGTTGCCATTTTTAAGTTTTTTTTAATTTTGTGCAAAAATAGACTTTTTTATGAATTGATTTTAATAAATCAACAATTAAAAAGGTGGAAAACGAAGAATCTAGAGTAAGATAACTTTAAACGAAGTGTCAAGGGGATTAAGCTGTCCCATTAATTTTTGAATCAATAAATCTCCATATTCCAAATAAAATTCCGAAAAATTGGCTTGGCGTTCCTGTAAACTTTGGTTGGGAAACAATTCGTTTTGCAAATCGGTGATTCGCTCCAGAGCTTCCAAATGTTTTCTTTTTTGGGCTTTCAACAGGCGTTTCTCCAAATTTTCCAGACCTTTTATTTGTTTCGCTTCTTGCGCTTTTACAGCTCCGAAAAAGGAATCATCTGTTTTTTTTGCCAAATCCAGAAGAGCTTCGAATTGTTTTCGAAGGTGTTCCTTTTGTGGGGTAAAGTCAATTGGAAAATCGGATAGTTGCGCTGTTTTCGCATTAACCAAATCCTTTTGTTTGGAGAATAAATCACTCCAAGTTAATCCCAATTTGTCCGCTTTCTTGGCTTGTTTTTCGGTTGCCAATAGGGCTGAATTTCTCAGTAAAAGTATCGGAAAGGTAACTTTTACGGCATTGAAAAAAGATTTCAGTTCCAGCCAATAGGCTATTTCTCCTCCTCCGCCAATATAACATAGGTTAGGCAAAATCACTTCTTGATACAGCGGACGCAAAATGACATTAGGACTGAATTTCTCGGGATTTTTTTCCAACAAGGAAAGGATTTCACTTTCCGAAAACTCCATTTGGGTGTTGTTTACCTTGTGTTTTTTATCGCTATTGCCATCGGGATTCAAAATAATGCGTTCCCGCAAATTGTCCTCCACATAAAACAAATTGATTTCACGGGGATTGACTTTTATTGTATAGTTTTTTAATTTTTCGGCAGTTTCAAGAACACATTTATGCGACGTTTGGTGCATTAACTCTTCCTTCATATAAGGTATAAAAACCCGTTTTAAATCTTTATTGTCGGCATCAAGAATGACCAATCCATATTCGCCAAAAAGTTCATTGGCCAAATAACGCGTTGCATCCGCTAAATTAGAGTGGTTCAAATAAGATTCTTGAAAAAGTTTTTTGATGGTTTCGGCATTTTTACCAGAACCCAATTCTTGTGCGTAAACGTCAAAAAAAATGGCTAAACCTTCGGTGGATAAACGCCCAACTGGTCCTAAACTTTCCTTGTTCCAGTGAAACTTTCGAGCTTTAAAATTGAAGTAATTGATTTCGTCAAAATCGTGGTCTTCGGTTGCCATCCAATATATGGGGACAAAATTAGAATTGGGATATTTTGTTTTTAACTCCTTAGTTAAATTGATGGTCGAGATAATTTTATACAAAAAATACAAAGGACCGGTGAATAAATTCAATTGGTGACCGGTTGTAACCGTAAACGTGTTTTCGTTTGATAAAGCTTCAATATTCTTTTTGGTCAAATTTGAAGTTTCAATTTTAGAATATTGTTCTTGCAAAACTGAAACTAAAATTTTTCTTTTTTCATTGCCATTGTCATTGCCATTGAAATTGATTTTTTTTTCAATAATTTGTGCTTCAAAATTTTCAAGACTTGGAAAGCGATTGCAGAGGGACTTTATATTAGATTTTTGGTCTAAATAATCATTCATCAAAGGGGAGAAATAACCGGATTTTTGATAGCTGATAGAGTCCGTTGGCATAGTGAAATTAATTTGGAGTAAAAATACCATAAATTATTGGAACTAAATATTTGTTACTTTCGAAAATTAACATCATTTTTATCGAAATATTATAACATTCAAATGAAAGAAAATCCAAGTCCGAATAAAGTAAATTCTTTAAAACACGTTCTTTTTGGGAGTTTAATTGGTACCACCATTGAATTTTTTGATTTCTATATTTATGCCAATGCCGCCGTATTGGTTTTTCCACAATTGTTTTTTCCGGGTTCTGACCCTACAACTTCAACCATTGAATCTTTGGCCACTTTTTCTATTGCTTTTTTTGCCAGACCCATTGGTTCAGCCGTTTTTGGGCATTTTGGAGACAAAATTGGTCGAAAAGCGACCTTGGTTGCCGCATTATTGACGATGGGAATTTCTACTGTCGCCATTGGTTTTTTGCCTACGTATCAAAGCATCGGAATTGTTGCTCCTCTATTATTAATGCTTTGTCGTTTTGGTCAAGGGCTTGGTTTGGGTGGCGAATGGGGTGGAGCCGTTTTGTTGGCCATCGAAAATGCGCCACCGGGAAAACGCGCTTGGTACGGCATGTTTCCACAACTTGGTGCGCCAATAGGTTTGTTGCTCTCCGGCGGTACTTTTCTTTTGTTGAGTGATCTATTGACCGAAGAACAATTTTTCGAATACGGTTGGAGAATCCCGTTCATTGCGAGTTCTTTATTGGTTGTGGTAGGTTTTTACATTCGATTGACAATTACCGAAACACCGTCGTTTGCCAATGCTCTGGAAACTAAAAAGCAAGTAAAAATCCCGTTGCTAACCATTTTAAAATCCTATAAAAGGGAATTAATTTTTGGAACTTTTGCAGCTGTGGCGACTTTTGTCACTTTCTATTTAATGACTGTTTTTAGTTTGAGTTGGGCAACAAGTGATTTAGGTTTCAGTCGTCGCGATTTTTTAATTATTGAACTTTTTGCTATTCTATTTTTTGTAATCGGAATCCCTACTTCGGCATTATTGGCGGATCGTTATGGAAGAAAAGAAGTATTGTTGCTGGTTTCAGCGGCAATTGCGTTGTTTGGACTTTGGTTTTCCTACTTTATGGATTCTGGAAGCACGCCGTTGATTACACTATTTATTTGTTTGGGAATGGGATTAATGGGATTGACTTATGGGCCATTGGGCACCTTTTTGTCGGAGTTGTTCCCGACCGAGGTGCGGTATTCTGGAGCTTCTTTAACCTTTAATTTGGCGGGAATTATTGGAGCTTCTTTTGCGCCATTAATTGCCATTTGGTTAGCCAAAAGCTATGGAATTGCCTTTGTCGGCTATTATTTGTCGGTAGCTGCTCTGATTTCTTTTGTGGCACTTTTGGCGATTCGAAAAAAGGAAGAGGAGTTTTAAATTTCAATGGTATCTATTTCTTCCATAATCCTACTCGTTTCACCCAAAGCCACGATGATTTTTTGATAATGCAAAATATCTTCATAACTCAATTCGCGGTCTTTGCGGTCTTTGAGCCATTTTTGGGCTGGTTGGTAACCACCAATGTAAAAGTTCCAAGCCAGTTCAGGAACATTATCAAAATATTGGTTTTCGTTGATGTGAACCTTTCCCAAATTCCCCTCCTTTGGAGGGGTGCCCATAGGGCGGGGTGGTTCTTTATCTTTGGCAATATTTACAGGTGGTTCATTATAGTTGCTTTTTATAAATTCTTCTAAATCAGCAATTGCTTTGACCATATTTTGCAAAATATCATTTACAGGAATTCGGAATATTTTTAACCCTAAAGATTTTAAATAATCTTCTCTTTTTTTATCATATAAATCTTTATTGTCATCGTGGCTACTTCCATCAATTTCAACAACTAATCCTAGTTTTTTAACATAAAAATCTACGATATAATTGCCAATAATGCGTTGTCTATCAAAATCAATGTTATAAAATTTACCTTTGTGTACTTGCATCCAAAATAATACTTCCGAAAGATTTTCGGCATATCGAAGTTCTTTTGCACGTGCTTTTAATGCGGGATTGTAGGGTAAGTCAATTATTGTATTATAATAGATTGGGGTGTTTTTTACCACCCCGTCCTGCGGACACCCCTCCAAAGGAGGGGAATTTGAAATGGAAGGGTTGCTTTCGTAACGAGGTTTTACTACCACATTATCGCCATCTTCGGGATATTGTGTGATGTACTTTTCTACAATTGGGCTTTCCAGCAAATGGATTTGGCGTAGTTTGCTACCTAATTTTACTAAATCCCAAAATTTTTCTTGGATTTCCTGTCCGGACAGGGCATTCTGCATGGACAGGGCATCCTGTACGGACAGGTCGCGACCTGTCCCTACCTGATGCGGAAACGGAACTCGCGGAAAATCAATCTTCAAAAATTCCTTGTATTTCCCTCTATAACTTGGCGAATGTAAAACCGCATAGATATAATCCAACAAATCTATGGGAGCAAACGATTTATTCCCCTCTTGAGAGGGGTTAGGGGTGTGTTCTTTCTCGGTCACAAACGGAATACCCAAACCATCCGCAATTTGTTTTACAATTTCAGGGTTGAGGTTGGGGATTCTAAATTCCCCTCCTTTGGAGGGGTGCCCAACGGGCGGGGTGGAATCCAATAGGGTTTGTTGGGCGGTGGTTTCGGGGTA
>JBIKPM010000089.1:0-7476 GCA_044357435.1 Flavobacterium sp.
CTCGAAAGGACCGCACTAACTTGTCCTGTTTTCTTGAGTTTGAATTCGGATGTCGAGAAGCTGATTAGCTTTAATTGGTTATAAGTCATTGCGAGGAACGAAGCAATCTCACACTAGGTTTGCAATTTTTAGTTTGCAAATTAATCTTTAAAATCTAACCTTGAATCCAGACCAAAAACAGCTCATCAAACTCGCCCACGCCAAAATGCCTTTTGGGAAATATGAAGGCAAATATCTTATCGATTTACCGGAATATTATGTGGTTTGGTACAGTAACAAAGGTTTTCCAAAAGGGGAGTTGGGGCAACAACTACAACTAGTTTACGAATTAAAACTCAACGGGCTCGAAGAGTTAGTCCGTAATATTCGCAAAAAGTACCCCAACCGATTTAAATAGCTTTGAGGAATTCGTCATACTCTAAAAAGAACAGCTCTAAAGCATGCATTTTTTCGTTGAGGAAATCGAATATTTCATCCCAATACTGTTTGTTGCTAACGCTTACACCTAGTTTTTCGACCCAAATGCGACTGATCCTTTTGCCGTTTTCAAGCACGAAGTCCTTTTCAAAAACCAAATCTTGGATAAATTCTTCTTCCAATATGTTTTTTAGGGCTTCCAGTTTTTCAAAATAGGCAATTCGTTTGTCCTCATTTCGGGGTTCGATGTCAATTAATACCTGCGCCTTTTTATTGTCAACATAAAATTTAAACGAAAAATCCTTGATTTTGGTGTCATATAGCACCCACTTTCTGGGGTATTTTTCCGCAAAAGCAATCCAAAATTCCCGTTTTAATCGTTGCGTTTCCTCCCTGCTGTACATTATAGTTTATGGTTTATAGTTTGTTGAAAGTGCTATTGCCATTGAAATTTGCTCTTTATAATTTTTATACTATATTTATAAAACTTTCAAAACGCAAAAATAGACTTTGAGGATGGATTTTCAAGATTTTTTAAAATATGTTCCTGATTTAATGAAAGTAGAGCTTCCTGCCAGTGAAGCGCATTTCAAAATGGCTCCATTAGAACGGATTGACAGTCTTAAAAATTTGGATATGAAGAACGAAAATCCAAGAAGTGCTGCCGTGATGATGTTGTTCTATCCTAAGAACGAAAGAACACATTTGGTACTTATTGTCCGTAATTCCTATAAGGGTGTGCATTCTTCACAAATAGCCTTTCCGGGTGGTAAATATGAATCAACAGATGCTAATTTCGAGGCCACCGCCTTACGTGAAACCCATGAGGAAATAGGAGTTCATCCAGATAGAATGGAGGTTGTCATGCCTTTCACCCATTTGTATATTCCGCCGAGTAATTTTATTGTATACCCTTTTTTGGGAATTTCTAGGGAGGAAATTACTTTTGTTCCAAATGCAAAAGAAGTGGCCAATATCATCGAATTGCCTTTGTCTGATTTCTTGGGTGATGAAATTGTCATAAGCACAGAAATGGCAACTTCTTATGCCGAAAAGTGTATTATGCCAGCCTTTAAAATAGAAGAATACATAGTTTGGGGTGCCACTGCAATGATGCTGAGCGAGTTGAAAGAAGTGTTGAAAAAAGTACTTTAAACTATAAGTTTTTGTAAGTTTGTAATCCAAATTCACAAAAAAATAATTTTTTATGGGATTGTTTAAAAGAAATCCATTTGGCCACATCCTTTTTGTCAAAAAATTTTTAATTCGAATTTTTGCTGTACTAACCCATAAACGTTACAGAGGTTTTAATGATTTGCAAATAGAAGGTTCTGAAATCATTAAATCACTGCCAGATACCAACGTGCTTTTTATCTCCAATCATCAAACTTATTTTGCAGATGTTGTAGCCATGTTTCATGTTTTTAATGCGAGTTTAAGCGGACGCCAAGATTCCATAAAAAATTTGGGATACATTTGGCAACCCAAAATGAATATCTATTATGTTGCAGCCAAAGAAACCATGCAGGCGGGTTTATTACCCAGAATTATGTCTTATGTTGGCGCTATCACTGTCGAAAGAACATGGCGGACCAAAGGGAAAGACGTAACCGAAAAACGGGAGGTAAATCCAAACGATACCGAAAATATTAAAATCGCCTTGGCTGACGGCTGGGTAATCACTTTTCCGCAAGGAACAACAAAATCATTCAAACCCGTTCGGAAAGGAACCGCCCACATCATCAAACAGCACAGACCTATTGTAGTTCCAATCGTGATTGATGGTTTTCGTCGTTCGTTTGACAAAAAAGGACTGCGAATGAAAAAGAAAGGAATTCTGCAATCTTTCATCATCAAAGAACCTTTGGAAATTGATTATGAAAATGACACCATCGAACAAATTGTTGAAAAAGTGGAATATGCCATTGAGCAACACTCGTCCTTTCTTAAAGTAATTCCCGCCGAAGAAATTGAAGCTCAAGAAGAACTCAACAGATTGAGAAAATGGGAATATTAAATCCGGTGGTCGGTTTAACGTCAAAAGTATAATGTTTTATATACTTCAATGTTCAAACTTCGTACCTTTGTTACTCAACAAAAGTACATGAACATTCCACAATCTCAGAATCCTAGAATTGTAATTATAGGCGGTGGCTTTGCAGGAATTGCATTGGCTAAACAATTACGAAATAAGAATGTTCAAGTCGTACTCCTCGACAAACACAATTACCATACTTTTCAACCTTTATTGTATCAAGTCGCCACTGGCGGACTCGAAGCCGGTTCTATAGCTTATCCCATCCGAAAAGTCATTCAGGAATATGACGATTTTTATTTCCGGTTAACTTCCGTAAAAGAAATTGATACGGTGAATCAAAAGGTAATTGCCGAAATAGGTGATTTAACCTATGATTATCTCGTGATTGCCACGGGTTCTAAAACCAATTATTTTGGCAACAAAGAAATCGAACGCAACTCAATGGCTATGAAAACCATTCCGCAATCACTTAATATTCGGAGTTTGATTCTTGAGAATTTCGAGCAAGCCGTACTGCTGAAAGATGCCGCTGAAATAAATAGTTTAATCAATTTCGTACTCGTTGGTGGTGGCCCTACAGGAGTGGAGCTTGCTGGTGCTCTTGCCGAAATGAAAAAAGAAATTCTCCAGAAAGATTATCCCGATCTCGATATTGCCAAAATGGAAATCAATCTGGTTCAAGGTGGCGACAGAATTTTGGATTCCATGAGCGAGAAGTCATCACAAGAAGCGGAGCAATTTCTAATAAATTTAGGTGTTAAAATTTGGAAAAACGTCCGTGTCACTAATTATGACGGTCGCACCATTACCACCAATTCCGATTTGACTTTTGAAACCGCCACCGTAATCTGGACGGCGGGGGTAAAGGGAGCTATCGTTGCGGGACTTGACGCTAAATCGCTTGTCGAAAATGCAAAACGAATTCGGGTGAATCAATTCAATCAAGTAGCAGGTTACAACAACATTTTTGCCGTAGGTGACATTGCCATGATGGAACTTGAAAACTATCCTCAAGGTCATCCCATGATGGCGCAACCTGCCTTGCAACAGGGAAAAATGTTGGGAGAAAATCTAGCCAAATTATTAGAAAATAAACCGATGCTGCCTTTCAAGTATAACGACAAAGGAGCAATGGCAACCATTGGTCGCAACAAGGCCGTTGTCGATTTGCCGCATTACCATTTCAGTGGCGTTTTCGCTTGGTTTGTCTGGATGTTTGTGCATTTGTTTTCACTCATCGGATTCAAAAATAAAGCCGTGGTTTTCTTGAATTGGGTGTACAACTACATCCGTTTTGACCGCGAAGGCCGATTGATTATTCGCCCGTTTAAAAAGAAAAGTTTTGTTACTTTTACGAGTGATGAGGTGTAGATTATAGAATGCTGATTAACGATTTTAGATATCTGAAATCAAAAATCGTTAATCAAAAATCACAATTCTTTTTCTTTATAATAACCCACCATCAAATTCACAAACTTACTATAACTTTCCATTCCGTCTTTTTGTTGATTGAACTTCAGGAAATTGTCATAAAAAATATGGAATCCTTTATCAATAAAAGTGTCGTATTGCTTCCAGAAATCCTCGCTTTCTTTGTAGTTTTTCAAGATTCCGGGATGAACCGTTTTTAATAATTCGTCAAAAATTTTCTTGTCACGAATTTGCCAATTGCCCAAACAATAGCGTAAGGCAAAACTATAACCCGAATATTTAAAATATAAATTGTCGTTTTTAACGGAAGCCAGAAAACCAATAAAATTGCATTCGCTTTCGATGGCAAAACCCATTTGGTGTGCCATTTCGTGGCAAGTGGCTGTTGGAAAATTATACATGGGCATCAAGTAATTCACCTGCGCTTCATTGGTAAACGGATTCAAATAACCGCCAAAACCCATATAGGTTAACGGTAAACTAAAAAGCGATTTCTTGACGCTGGGATTCGTGTATTCAAAAAACGGATATTGCTTGGAAAGTATTTTATATCCGTTTAAATTCATCTTGAAAACCTGTCTCTGCGAGTAGGGAAAAACTACTTTCAGACTATCGTTTTTGGTGATTTGGGTTTGGATTTCGTTGGTTTTGGCAATCAGTTTTTTGGTAAAAGTCAATAAATCAGCGTCAGTGTAATCCCTTTCAATTTTCATTTTTTCGAAAAGGGGTTGGCGGTAATAATTCATTGCCCACAAAATATGAAACAGGAAATAGACCACTGATAGCAAACTTAAAACCTTTAAACCATTATTTTTCCATTCTTGTTTCCAATTTTTTCTCGTTTTCAAAATCGATTTCAAAACATAAATAATCACGATTCCGTAAATAATGTCTCCAACTGAAAACGGAATTTTTCCTAATGTTAGGCGAGAAATTTTCGAAACAATAAAATACAATCCATTGCTGTAAAATTCTTCTACAAACTCAGGGAAAAAGGCAATTATTTTCAGAAATAAAATTTGAAATAGGAGGAATAGTGGAAGGATATATTTGCGGTGCACAGTTTTACTTTTGGCATAAAAATAACAATTAAAAGAGTAGTGCGCATTCTTTTTTTGTAAATTTGTTTTTCAATAAAAAGGAAGAATGACACAAATTATTTTAAATATTCCGGACAATGAATTGAGTTTCTTTATGAAATTAATAGAAAAGTTTAATTATGAGACAGTAATTAATGAATTTTCTGTAACTGAAGAAATGAAAAACTTGTTGGATGAAAGAAGATTAACTTCAAAAACGGATGATTTTATTCCTTGGAACGATGCTAAAAAACAATTGCGTTTTAAATCTGATAAATGATTTATAAAGTTATAATTGAACCAAGAGCTATTCTTGATATACAAGATGCAATTGACTATTACGATTCCAAACAGAATGGATTGGGTAAATATTTTTTACAAGTAGTTGAAGAACATATAATAACCTTGACTAAAAGTCCATTCTTTCAAATTAGATATAAAGATTATCACGGTTTTCCCATTCTAAAATTCCCTTTTATTCTCCTTTATTATATAGACGAAAAGCTAAAAATCATTTATATAATGTCTGTTTTTAATACCTCTTTGAATCCTATAAAATATCCTAAATAAACATACAATGAGTCAAGAAATAAGAAATCTGGAACCCAAAGAGCTTTGGAACAAATTCGCTGATTTAAACGCCGTTCCCCGTCCTTCCAAAAAAGAGGAACGTGTTATCGAATTCATTAAAGATTTCGGAAATTCATTGGGATTAGAAACTTTTGAAGACGAAATCCGTAACGTAATTATCCGTAAACCTGCCACTGCTGGAATGGAAAATCGTAAGTCAATTGTGCTTCAAGGACATTTGGATATGGTTCACCAAAAAAATGCAGATACGGTTTTTGACTTCGATACCCAAGGAATTGACATGTATGTCGATGGCGATTGGGTTCGGGCTCGAGGAACCACACTTGGTGCTGATAACGGTTTAGGAGTGGCGATGATGATGGCGATTTTAGAAAGTAAAACCATCAAACATCCAGACATTGAGGCTTTGTTTACTATAGACGAAGAAACGGGAATGACTGGAGCCCTGAACCTAAAAGGAGGGATCCTTCGAGGTAAAATTCTTTTGAATATGGATACTGAAGAAGATGATGAAATTGACATTGGTTGCGCGGGAGGAATTGATGTTACGGCTACAAGAAGTTATCATGAAGAGGAAACCTCCGAAAATTCTGTTGGTTATACCATTACTGTAAAGGGATTGAATGGTGGACATTCAGGAATCGATATTCACAAAGGTTTAGGCAATGCCAACAAAATAATGAATCGTTTGTTGTTTGATGCTTTCGAGAATTTTGGTCTTCAAATTTCCGAAATCAACGGGGGCAGTTTGCGCAATGCCATTCCGAGAGAAAGTGTGGCCACGGTGATTGTTGCCGAAATGTATGACGAAGCCTATGTTTTTGATATGCAGGAAATTATCAATGATATTAAAACGGAATTTAAAACTACAGAACCGAACTTAACCATCGAAATCGTGAGATGCGATTTGCCGAAAAAAGTAATGGATTTGGGCGTTCAGGAAGGAATAATTCGTTCGATTTATGCAGCGCAAAATGGCGTTTACAGAATGTCTGCCGATATGGAAGAATTAGTGGAAACATCCAACAATATTGCGCGAGTAATCATCAAGGATGGTGCTATTTTAATTGGCTGTTTAACACGATCTTCAGTGGAAACTTCCAAATATGATTTGGCGAATTCCTTGCGTTCTGCTTTTGAATTATGTGGCTGCGAAGTAAATTTTTCGGGTTTGTATCCAGGTTGGACACCCAACGTGAAATCTGAAATTTTAGATGTTTTGACTGAAATCTATGAGAAGCAAAACGGTGAAAAGGCCAAAGTTGTGGCTTGTCACGCTGGCTTGGAATGTGGAATTCTTGGAGTAAATTACCCTGATATGGATATGATTTCTTTTGGACCAACGATTCATGGGGCGCATTCACCAGATGAAAGGGCTTCGATTAAATCGTCACAAAAATTCTGGAAATTTGTATTGGAAATTCTGGAGAATATTCCTTTTAAATAGTGATTAGTGTTCAGTAAAAAAAATAGTGTTCAGTACGAAAACTGAACACTATGTACTGAACACTAATTTCAGTCTCTTTTTGGACTATTTTTCTTTTCTCTTTTTTCCTCTTTCTTTTCCTTGGCGGTTTTAAGAGGTTCTTTTTTTACGGTTTTTTTTGCGTCTTGACTTTTTGCCATTGTATGTATTTTTAAAGGTTATTTTTTCGAATTTTAAACGAGTAAATATAAAGATTATTTTTAGATAAAGGTCGGTGACTTCTCTATTTTGTCTTATGTTTCAATTTTAACTCGTTCAAAAAACAAAATATAATAGAATCAAAATCGTCGTTTTTCCCGTTACCATAAACGTTTCGCTAACACAAACGCTGGTTGTTTATTCTACTCAAATGTAAAAAAAACAAATACTTTCGTAATTGAGGATTGAATTGTGTTGGTTATAAATGAATTACTTCTTTTTCAAAAACAAAATTA
>JBIKPM010000346.1:0-2505 GCA_044357435.1 Flavobacterium sp.
CCACTTTTTTATACTGAAATATACACTTTTTGGCAATTTAACTTAGTGTTTTTGAACTATTTTTATTTACAAGTTATTAACAATCAATTTGTTATAACATATTTAAGGGTTGACTAACTACCTATTGAAATAAAATCAATTACTGGAAAGATTACATACGACCAGTTTAAGCTGCAAGGTCTTGAAGATTTTTGCGAATTTAGATATTACAAAGGTGAAGCGGATAATCCTTATGACGTTAACAAAAATGAAGTTCAGTTTCGCTGGTGGAACTTCGAAAAGGATTACTTCGACAACTACAAGCAATCAGTAACGTGGAAAACATTCTATGAGTTCCTTAACCATTGGATAAAAGAAAAAGCAGCATCCGAAATAGGTTATGACCTTGAAAAAGGCAATAAGTGGATTGAAGAATATCAGGGGGATTACTCAACAGAATAATCAGAACAACAATTGACAAAGGTTAAATGTTTTTGCAAAATATTATTTTGTGTTAAAACAAAAATTTAGTTGTTGTTTTTACTCATAAGACAAGGCTTAGAATATTTTTTGCGAAAATTTTGTGTAATATTTCACAAAATATTTTTTTAAGGTATAATACTGAAAAATAGTTGGTAAATAGTCTGTAAAAGCTTATTCCTATTGGTGGTAGATTCAACAACTAAATGCAAGTAAGTACACGACAAAACTTAATTACCTTATTTTTCCTTAATGGTTTAAATCTTTGTGACCCGAGACCGAAGGTCGAATAGACGAAGTAATTTTGCTTTAAATGTTTTAATTTTCAAACAAAACCCAGTAGAACCTAAAAAATATACCTGACCCGTTTTAAAAACGGGTCAGGTATTAGTAGGAATACTAATCTCAGGAAACGGTGTATGTCATCTAATTTTGGACTTACCAAAATGTATTGTTGTGTAAATTGCCGCTGGCTTTAGTACATTGTCAATACGTTAAGGATAAGGACGCTATAACTTTGTAATTCGACCAAGGTGACCAAAGCAAAGCGAACGGACAAAATAAATCACATTAGTTGCTCATATAATGTGATTTCTCCTTCTTCGAAATTGACATAACTGCTCTGTTATACCTGACCCGTTTTTAAAACGGATCAGGTATGAAAAACCTGTCAGATAAAAATTTTCCTTATATTTACATTTAAAAACCAATACTATGGATTTCTCTGCAAAAATGCTCCGTGATGACGCCTTAAAAGGCAAAGTGATTGTTGTAACAGGAGGTGGTAGCGGATTGGGTAAAGCCATGACCCGTTATTTTATGGAATTGGGGGCAAAAGTGGCCATCACTTCGCGAGATCTGGAAAAACTGCAAACTACAACCAAGGAACTGGAATCCGAAACTGGCGGAAACTGTTTGGCGGTGCAGTGCGATGTACGGTATTACGACCAAGTAGAAGCTATGTTGCAGGAGGTTTTAAAAACCTACGGAAAAGTAGATGTTTTACTAAACAATGCCGCAGGAAATTTTATTTCGCCAACGGAAAAATTATCAGCCAACGCCTTTGATACTGTGATTGACATCGTTTTAAAAGGCTCCAAGAACTGCACCCTCGCTTTCGGCAAACATTGGATTGACAGCAAACAAGAATCATCCACCATTTTAAATATTGTTACGACTTATGCCTTTACCGGTTCGGCTTATGTGGTGCCAAGTGCTGCCGCAAAAGCAGGTGTACTGGCAATGACCCGAAGTCTAGCCGTGGAATGGGCAAAATATGGCATCCGTTCCAATGCCATTGCCCCAGGACCATTCCCTACAAAAGGGGCTTGGGACCGATTACTACCCGGTGACTTGGCCGAGAAGTTTGATATGTCCAAAAAAGTGCCGTTGAAACGCGTGGGAAACCATCAAGAATTAGCGAATCTAGCTGCCTATTTAGTTTCTGATTTTTCAGCTTATATTAATGGAGAGGTAATCGTTATTGACGGCGGCGAGTGGCTCAAAGGAGCTGGAGAATTTAATATGTTAGAAGCTATACCCAAGGAGTTATGGGATCAATTGGAAATGATGATTAAGGCAAAGAAGAATAGTTAACAGATTTCAGATAGCAGTTAGCAGGTTTCAGACTGCGAAAAAACTGAATAGATTCAGATATATAATTGAAAAACGGAGAACTCATTGGGTTCTCTTTTTCTAGCCCTGATGGAAGTGTAAATCCTTTTATGAGGTTTTTACCGAATAAAAGATTGTAACGTACAGCGGGATAAGCTCCTAAAAACAATAAAAATTCCATGAACAATATTCCCGAAAACACATGCTAATGAAACCCTTACAAATGTTAACAAAATAGATTTTCAGAAACGATAATTAATTGTATTTTTACCGTTCAAAATTCAGAAAAATAAATGGGCAAAATCATTGCGATTGCTAATCAAAAAGGAGGGGTTGGAAAGACGACAACGTCAATAAATCTCGCCGCTTCGTTGGGTGTTTTAGAAAAAAAAGTGTTGCTTATAGATGCTGATCCTCAAGCAAATGCCACCT
>JBIKPM010000090.1:0-7409 GCA_044357435.1 Flavobacterium sp.
AAAGTAATCTCCATCAGTACCATAAGCTGGTCTATGCGCTTTTGCCGTTAAGGTTTGCGGTTTGCTGTCCAGATGATTGTACCCATTTTGATTTTCGACAATCTGTTGTAAAATATAAGCCGAAGCCCCACCAGGAACATCCTCGTCTATCACTAAAAGACGGTTGGTTTTTGCAATACTTTTTACAATATCTTGTTTTATATCAAACGGAAGCAAGGATTGAATGTCAATTATCTCACAATTGATGCCAATTCCCAATAATTCTTTTGCAGCTTGTTCCACTAATCGCAGGGTTGATCCATAAGAAACTAGGGTAATATCGGTTCCTTTCTTTATGGTTTCCACTATGCCTATTGGTGTTTTGAATTCTCCAAAATTTAAGGGCATTTTTTCTTTCAATCGATAGCCGTTGAGGCATTCTATTACCAAGGCAGGTTCATCACTTTCCATCAAAGTATTGTAAAAACCAGCCGCTTTGGTCATATTTCTAGGTACCAATATGTGTATACCTCTTAAGGCATTTATAATCATCCCCATAGGAGAACCCGAATGCCAAATGCCTTCCAGTCGATGTCCGCGAGTTCTTATAATTAGAGGCGCTTTTTGTTTTCCAACGGTTCTGTATTGTAAGGTCGCCAAATCATCACTCAAAATTTGGATGGCATACAACAGATAATCCAAGTATTGAATTTCCGCAATGGGGCGTAAACCTCGTAATGCCATTCCTATTCCTTGACCAATAATGGTTGTTTCTCTAATTCCAACATCGGCAACACGGAGTTCACCATATTTTTCTTGCAATCCTTCCAATCCTTGATTTACATCTCCAATGTTTCCGGCATCCTCACCAAAAATTAATGCCTCTGGATATTTTGTGAAAATGGCGTCAAAATTATCTCTAAGAATCATGCGTCCATCAGTATCTTCCTTTGCATTTGTTGGATAAACGGGCGAAACTTCTTTTACCGAAAATACATTTGAACTAGATTCTGAGAATAAATTGCTACTGAATTTTTGTGCTGTTTTATTAGTATAAGTAGTTATCCAACTCGATAATTCCGCCTTGCAACTTTCATTGGTGACCAAACGTAAAACTTTTCGTGCTGCAACCAAAATTTCTTTCTTCAGAGGTGTTTTTATGCTGCCTAAATCAGTTGCATATTTTAAGATTACTTCTTTGTTTTTTGTTGTTGGTGCTATTTTTTCCAGTAAGGATACAAATTCCTTTTGCTCTTCGATAATAGGTTCTATGAAAGCATTCCAAGCTGCCTTTTTCCCTTCTAAAACTTCTTTTCTCGTTTGTATATCAATAGCCTCAATTTCTTCTGGAGAAGCAATATTAATGGCCATCATCCATAATTTCATTTGGCGAAGGCAATCAAAATCTTTTTCCCAAGCCAGCCTTGCCGAGTTTTTATACCGCTCATGTGAACCGGAACTGGAATGTCCTTGTGGTTGGGTCAATTCGTCCACATGAATTAATACAGGTATATGTTTTTCACGGGCAATATCTGCCGCTTTTTCATAAGTGGCAATTAAATCGGCATAATCCCAACCTTTAACTTTAAAGATTTCGAAGCCATTGGTGCCCTCTTCTCGTTGGTATCCTTTTAAAATTTCGGAGATACTTTCTTTAGTAGTTTGGTGTTTGGCATGAACTGAAATACCGTAATCATCATCCCAGACACTCAAAATTAGTGGTACTTGTAAAACTCCCGCCGCATTTATCGTTTCAAAAAAAACGCCTTCGGTCGTACTTGCATTTCCTATTGTTCCCCATGCAATTTCATTTCCGTTAATCGAGAAATTAGATTTATTGGTAATTCCAGACACTTCGCGGTATATTTTAGATGCTTGGGCAAGTCCCAGCAATCGCGGCATCTGTGCAGCTGTTGGAGAAATGTCTGCACTGGAATTTTTTTGTTTGGTCAAATTTTTCCAAGTGCCATCTTCATTTAAGCTGTGTGTTACAAAATGCCCCCCCATTTGTCTTCCCGCTGACATAGGTTCGTGCGCGATATCAGTATGGCCATACAATCCAGCAAAGAATTGCTGTATTGTTAATTTACCAATAGCCATCATAAAAGTTTGATCGCGATAATACCCAGAACGAAAATCGCCATTTTTGAAAAATTTTGCCATCGCTAGTTGTGGCAATTCTTTCCCGTCACCAAAAATTCCAAATTTTGCTTTTCCAGTTAATACTTCTTTACGTCCTAGAAGACTACATTCTCTACTTTTTATGGCTATTTTGTAGTCATTCAATACTTCAGTTTTGAAATCTTCAAATGTCAATGTAGCATTGGTTTTTTCTTTTATCATAATTTAAAAAGTATCACTTTGGAAACAAATTTACTTAAAAACTTATTATTTTCATAATTCATTGAAGAAAATACAATTTAATTTCCATCAATCAAATTTTAATAAATAGCTCTTTTTTTGTGTTATATTTATTTAAATTGCTTATAATTTAATGATAATTTAATAATAAATGTTGTTTTAATGCAATTAAAACCATTTTCTTGTAAAAAGTTTAAGTAAAGTTTTCGGATCAAAAGTGACTATGAAACGAATTTTTTCTGGATATTTTTTTTGTGAAATTTCCCATCCATTATTGGAATAAACAGGAAAAAATAATTCAAAGTAATCGGAAACCAAGTTAAGTCGAACACCGCTATCATAGACAAATTTTTCTTTTTGGAATTTGTTTTTTATTAGTCCTAAATCACCATAAACTGAAATCCAATTCCAAACGGAATAACTGGTGTTAAAAGCTGTAATCCATTGGTCTGCAAAGGGAGTTTCCAGTTTTGATTTGAAACCCCCTTCGGACAATATAAATTGTTGGCTGAATAAACCGGCACTTTCAGACCTTCCGAAATAGTTGTAATCAAAAAGATAATCGGTAGGTCGATCTAATGCAAAACTAAAAAAATCGGAGGTGGTTTTCTTGTAAAGGAAACTTCCCAAATACAATCGAAAATCAACTTGACGGTTGTTTTTAAGAAGTTTTCTGTATTCCATTTCAGCGGAAACTTTACCGAATTTATTGGCTATTTGTACATCAGCCACAAAATTAACATGGTTCACGACTTCTGTCCTCGTGTTATAATATTTTACATTAAAAACGGAATAATTTTCGTCAGTATTGTCTAAGACAATGGCACTTTTTTCTCTGTTTACCATCACATTTCTTAGAACAATTAGCTGTTTACGATTATCCCTAAAGTTCTCTTGCCGAATGTGCATTTGAATCATGGGATTTATTTTCAAATAGGAAGCATCAGGTGCATAGTGAAAATAGGAACCACTTGCTGAATACCTTATATTGTAGAGATTGCTGTTTCTGTAGTTTTGATTCACTGCAAATGATGCACCGCCAGATATGGAATTTGATTTTGTGGAGTAAGCGGGATTTAGCTCGAAGATAAATGGTTTGTCCAAAATGGTCTTGTTGTGAAGTCTAATTCCAGGAGAAAAACCATCATAAAAATTATACCCCAAAGTAGGGACGTATAAAATTTGATTGTAATACGGGTCTTCTAAATCTTTCATGAAAACAAACTTCAAGGGTCTGTTATTCGGAAAAAAGCCTTCTAATTTTTTCCAGTTATTCCGTAAATTGTATTCAGGAACTTCATTGTCATAGTTCAATACAATTTTATCGGCACCTTTTCTTTCAAATATAAAAATACTATCGGGATTTTTGGTGTCTAACCATTTTTTGAAGACCATTTTCCCTTTTTTAAATCCATAGGCAGAAATTGGTACAATGGTACCAGTTCTATTTTTTAAAGAAAAATGAATGCTATCTTTTGTTTTGGATACTTTTGAAAACTTGTAATCTATTAAATCACGCGAGTCAATAATAGTTTTGAAAAACCAGCTAATGTCTTTGTTTGCATTGGATTTTAATAAATTTTCAAAATCAGTTCTACTGACTTGCTTTTCCATATTTTGTTTACAGAATTCACCAATACTTTTATTTACAGAATTGTCACCAAGATAATCCGATAAAAATTTAAAACTCAATCCAGCTCGGTATTTACTGGCTATTTGCTCATTGAATTTTATTAAATAATTTTTAGGATTGCTAAGAGGTTGATCTAGATTTTTTCGTGCCATTAGCATATAAAAATAACTGTATTGCTCATTAAATCCCAAATGAGTTATATTATAACTTTTCAATAAACGAATATCAGAAATCCTGCCCAACATTTTGCTTTCTGGGTAGTTTTCTTCAATATATTTCATCATCGTATATACTTGGATTCCATCATAAATCCAATTATCTTTCCGGGGATCTAGCTTCAAACTGTTTTTGAGATAATTGTTCAAATACGTTTTTAGGAATTTAATTTCAAAAATAAATTCATCCGAAAATGGACTGAGGAATGAAGGCAATTGGTTTAATCCATAAAAGGGATTTCGCTCATAATCGACTTCTGAAACAGTTATTTTTTCATGTGGATATTTACCAATAAAATCGTTGGCGAAACTTACGACCCTGTCCACTATTATTGCTTTTTGAATGTCGTCCAGTTTACTGTCTTTTATATTGGTTACAACTTCGATAGAACTATTTTTATAACTGTAAAAACTAGATTTAGACTCCAAGAAAAGGCTAAAATCGGTTCTGTTTTTACCTGTCAACCCATAAATACAATAATTTTCAGTCTGAGATTTTTTTACTGTATTTAAATCAGAAGTAACCTCTAGATTTTTAGGAATCTTCAGTTCAACATCAATATCAAAAAAACTATTGGCAATATCATCAAGATTGTTGTTGTTATAGGAAACAAAAGCATGGTTTTCATAGCGAGATGGGGTCAGAAACCAGTTTTTCAAGTTCATTCTGTCGTTGTCACCATAACCGTACTTGGTAAATTTGCTGCTAGGAACCTTTACAACATAGGATAGTTGTAACGTAATTTTTTGATTTGGGGCCAATTTTCTCTTAAAATCAACGACTATCAAATCAGGATTCTTATCCGTTCTTTTCCAGACAAAAGGTAGTTTTTCAGTGTCTGTTATGCTTAAAATAGTAGTACTTCCGCGTTCTTCCTCTTTGGCCAAATGAAATCCTCTGTAAAATTCGTCAGAAAATCTTCTGGCAAGAGGTGTCGTTTTTGAGGAATAAGCATTGTTCCAATCGTTCAAAACCAGAGAGGTTAAGGTATCTTGTGACTGATTAAAAAAAACAATTTCTTGTTGGACTACCAACGTTTTTTTTACTGTATTTACTTCAACCACAAGATTGGAATTATTTTGACCATATTGTTTCAATGAAGTAAATAAAACAAGCAGGTAAACGATATTTTTATGAAATGATTTCAATAGTTTGTGAATGGGTTGTTAGTCTAATCGTACTATATAAATATAGTGAAAAATAGTCTAAAAATTAGGTGTTAAGTCGTATTTTTTATAGAATTTATCCAATACATCGACCACTTCGTCCTCCGTATCCACAATTTTGAATAAATCCAAATCTGCTCCATTAACCGTTTCTTCTTGTTCTACCAAAACGGTTTTTAACCATTCTATTAATCCCGACCAAAAAGCTGTTCCAACTAATATAATTGGAAATTTACCAATTTTTTTTGTTTGGATTAAGGTCAATGCCTCAAACAATTCGTCCATTGTTCCAAAACCGCCAGGCATCACCACAAATCCTTGCGAATACTTGACAAACATTACTTTCCTCACAAAGAAGTAATCGAAACTCAGATTTTTATCACCATCAATATAGGGGTTAAAATGCTGTTCGAAAGGCAATGCAATATTCAGTCCCACTGAAGTTCCTCCGCCAAGTTGTGCACCTTTATTGCTTGCTTCCATGATTCCTCCACCCCCACCAGTAATGACACCATAACCAGCCTTGCTTATTTTGTATGCAATTTTTTCTGCCAATAAATAATATTTATCTTCCGGTTTTGTTCTTGCCGAACCAAATATAGAAACACAAGGACCAATTCTGCCCATATTTTCATACCCGTTTACAAACTCGGACATAATCTTAAAAATTGCCCAACTGTCGTTGGCTCGTATTTCGTTCCAGGTTTTTCTTTTAAATTTATCCTGAATTACTTTTTCTTCGTCGTTGTCAAAATCTTGTAATCTCATTTTTTGTGTTTTTTTGAAATTTAATAGAGCTCCAACATTGAAAAGGTCGGTAGCCCTATTTGCTAAAGTAACTCTTTTTTCAAAAATTGCGCTGTATAGCTTTTTTTATTTTTGGCAACTTCTTCGGGAGTTCCTTTGGCAACGACTATTCTATCCGCTTTTCCTCTCCTTTGGAGGGGTGCCCGAAGGGCGGGGTGGATTTTTAGTCACACCCATTTATTTCATCCAAATTCCTCAATAATATATTTCTCTAATTCCATTATCACATTATTCAAATCGTGTTTTATTCTCAAATCCGAAATTTTATAAACCTTTAATCCTAATGAAATTAAATATACCTCTCTTTTTTGGTCGTATTCTTCTTTATCATTGTGGCTTGACCCATCAATTTCAATAACTAATCCCAAGGTTTTTACATAAAAATCTACAATATAATTACCTATTATTCTTTGTCGGTCAAAATCAATCTTTCAAAAAATTCCTTTATGAACTTGTAACCAAAAAATAACTTCTGATAATACACCTGCCTTGCGTAAAGCTCTAGCTCTTAATTTTAGTTTTATATTGTATGGTAAGTTTTCAATAAAATTTCTATATATGGGAAGTCCATTTATGTAAGCTGTTATTTCTTTATCGTTTTCCATACAATTGTTTTTTCTTTTGGGGTACTTTTTATGGTTAAATTCAAAGAAAATAGGAAATACAACGAAAAACCACCCGCCCTCCGGGCACCCCTCCAATGGAGGGGAATTTACGCCAATTCTTTTTTTAAAAATTGCGCCGTATAGCTTTTCTTATTTTTGGCAACTTCTTCGGGAGTTCCTTTGGCAACGACTTCTCCGCCTCCTTTTCCGCCTTCAGGACCAATGTCAATAATGTAATCCGCTAGTTTGATTACATCCATATTATGTTCGATAATCAAGATGGTATTGCCTTTATCGACCAGTTTATTAATCACTTCCATCAACACCCGAATATCCTCAAAATGCAGTCCGGTTGTGGGTTCATCCAGAATATAAAACGTGTTTCCGGTATCTTTTTTAGATAATTCTCCCGCCAGTTTGATTCGTTGCGCTTCGCCGCCGGAAAGAGTCGTGCTTTGTTGACCAAGAGTAATATAACCCAAACCAACATCCTGAATCGTTTTTACTTTCCGATAAATCTTCGGTATATTTTCGAAGAAAGGAACGGCTTCATCCACCGTCATATTCAATACATCCGAAATGGATTTTCCTTTGTATCTGATTTCCAAAGTTTCCCTGTTAAAACGTTTCCCTTGACAGGTT
>JBIKPM010000091.1:0-7356 GCA_044357435.1 Flavobacterium sp.
TACCAATAAACGATCCTTTAAAACGTCAACCAGACACTACCAAAGCAAAAGAATTATTAGGCTGGGAAGCTAAAGTGAATAGAGCAGAAGGAATGAAAATAACCTACGACTATTTCAAATCCTTGTCAACCGAAGAATTGTTAAAAGAGGAGCACAAAGATTTTACAGGATATATTCATTAATATGACAGCTGCTCAAATAGGAAGATATTCAAAATACATCCGACCCATAAGTGTTACATTTGACCTTTTGGTTATCGATTTATTATGCCTCTATTTTTTTAAAGAGCTTCGTTTAAATAATTTATACTATCTATTATATCAAAACTTCGGATGGTTTCTAATAGCCTATTTTATCAAGTTTTATGAAGTCTATCGTTTTACCACTCCAGTCGAAATCATTTCTAAATTAGTCAAACAAGGGGTGCTTTTTTTGCTAATTGTTATTGCTTTTTTCCCTTTTTCCAAACAAAGTATTTTTAGTGGTAAGGCAATTGCATTTTTTTTGGTTTTAAGTTTTGTATTCATTACCATTTCAAAAGTTTTATTATTTTATTATTTAAAAAGATACAGAATAGTAACGGGGAGTAATTTTAGAAACGCAGTAATTATTGGGTATACTCCTGAAGCTATTAGATTAAAAGGTCTTTTTGAAACTAGAAATGATTATGGCTATCGTTTTTTGGGCTATTTCTCTGATAAAAAGTTAAATGAAGATATCAAAGGAAAACTGGCAGATTTAAAACCTTTTGTAATTAAAAATCAAGTGCACGAGATATATTGTTCGTTGAATGAAGTTTCCGATGCGCAGCTGAAAAATTTGGTTGATTTTGCGGACGAAAACAACAAAACAATAAAGTTTATTCCTGACACTAAAGAAATATTTTCAAAAAATTTAAAAACAGACTACTATGATATTTTTCCTGTTCTGTCTATACAAAAATCAATTCTTGACGACCCAACAACTAAAATTTTAAAAAGAACTTTCGATATTGTTTTTTCATTTATTGTGACTGTGGGATTTTTGTCCTGGCTTTTTCCATTATTAGCAATTCTTATTAAATTAGAATCAAAAGGGCCTGTTTTTTTTAAACAGGGTAGACCAGGTCTAGGTGAAAAAGAATTTTTTTGTTATAAGTTCAGATCGATGCAAATTAATAAAACAACGGAAATGGAAGCTTCTAAAAACGATCCGCGTGTTACTAAAATGGGAAGATTTATGCGAAAAACAAGTCTTGATGAAATGCCTCAATTCCTTAATGTTTTGCTCGGAGACATGTCTGTAGTGGGTCCAAGACCCCATTTATGGTCCCAGAATAAAGTGTATGGAAAAACCGTAAAAAGCTATATGGTAAGGCATTATGTCAAGCCTGGAATTACAGGTCTAGCTCAAGTAAAGGGTTTTAGAGGAGAAATCGAAACTAATGAAGATATGATTAATCGAATTAAATTTGATGTTTATTATATTGAAAATTGGTCTTTCATATTAGATATAAAAATCATTATTCAAACAGTGCTAAATATCTTAAAAGGGGAAGAAAAAGCATATTAGAAAATAGCTTTGTTAATTAATTCCTTTATTTGAAAATTGAGATTAAAATTATTTTGAGCATATTTAAAAACCTGTTTTTTCAAATACTTAATTTTACTTTTTCCAGTTTTTGAAATTTCTTTTAAAGCAATATTCAAACTTTCAAAATTACCAACTTGGGCAACCCAACCTAAATTATTTTTTTCCACGATGGTTTCTCCTTCACCACCACCAAAATAAAGAATAGGAAATCCTAAAGAAACATACTCGAATATTTTGGATGGAACAGAGCCGTAAATCCTAGTTTTTAACGGAACAATAGCAATATCAAAAGTTCGTATTTTTTCGTGCAGCATATTGCGTTCCAACATTCCGTGAAAGAAAATTTTTTTCTGAGGATTTTGCCGGATTAAATCTTCGATTTGGTATTTTTCGGCACCGTCGCCAAAAATATGCAATTCAATATTCAAGTTTTCTAATTCAATTTTTTTGCACAGTTCAAAAACCCCTTGCGCAATGCCCAATAATCCTGCGTAAAATAGTTTTATAGGTTCATTCACATTGCTTACAAAATCCATTTCTGCCACTTGATGATCCGGAAAATTGCGGTACAAATAACATTCTTTACCTGGAAAAATCGAATGAATGTGCGCAATAATTTCATGGGATTGTCCTAGGATTAAAGTAGCCCTTGAATATATAAATCGTTCAATAAATAAAGAAATGTGATGGGAAAAACTATCTTTTTTTAAGGCTTTTAATTCTATGGCAGCTAAAGGCCACAAATCAGAAACATTCAAGATTATTTTTTTTCGCATTAGCGAAAGCACAAAAATCGATACAAACGACAACAACAATGGAGGTGATTGAACCACAACTTTTTTAGGTGTTTTTTTGCACAATAAATAGAAAAAAAGCACAGAAGAAAACGACAAAACCGAAAGCGTTCTTTTGAAGATGTTTTTGCTGACACTCGGATAAATCCAAAGTCGTTTTACCGTAATATTTTGGAGCCTTTCCGTTACCGAAAATTTTCCTTTGTATTCAGGAAACAATTCGCCTTTTGGGTAATTTCCAAGTGGACAAAGTACAGTTATTTTGTAATTATTTTGATGTAATTTCAGTGCCAATTGCTCAATTCTATTGGCGGCAGCACCTTTTTCTGGTGGATAATAATTCGATATGATGAGGATTTCTTCCATTGTTAACTACAGATTCTTTTTTTAAACCATTAAGGTTTTTAAGAAAATTAAGTTTGATTTAACTTAATGAATCTTAATGTACTAATGATGAAATATAATTTAATGTTTCAACAGAATTTCAATAATTCGTTCCGAGGCTTTTCCGTCCCAAAGTTCCGGAATTCCCGTTTTTCGCCTTCCATTTTGTAGAAATTCTCCAAATAGTTTTACCAAATTTTCTATTGAAGTCCCCACCAAAATATTGGTGCCACTGCTTTGTGTTTCGGGTCTTTCGGTATTGTTTCGCATTGTAAAACATGGAATTCCCATAACGGTAGTTTCTTCTGAAATTCCGCCAGAATCCGTAATAACGGCAAAACTATTTTTAATGAGGTACATAAAATTCAAATACCCTTGCGGTTCTACAAAAAGTATATTTTTAAGTTCCAAATTTGTTTCACCCAAAATCGCTTTGGTTCTCGGATGAATGGGGAAAATTACTTTTTTGTCGCCAGCCAGTTTATCAATTCCTTGTAGCAATTGAATCAAAGATTGTTCTTCATCCACATTTGATGGGCGATGGAGCGTAAGAATGATATAATTTCCAGTTTCCAATTCGAATTCATTCCAAAAAATAGGCTCAAAAATTCGATCTAAATTTTGGTATAAAGTATCAATCATCACATTGCCCACAAAATGAATATTGGTTGCATCAACGCCATATTTCAATAAATTCTCTGAGGCTGAGGTTGAGGTCGTAAAGAAATAATCGGTAATGCTGTCGGTTACGATTCGGTTGATTTCTTCGGGCATTGTCATATCACCAGAGCGAATTCCAGCCTCGACGTGGACGACTTTTAGGTTTTGTTTTTTGGCCACAATCGCACAGGCCATCGTCGAATTAACATCGCCAACCACCAAAACCAAATCGCAAGGATTTTGCTGTAATTCTTTTTCAAAGGCAACCATTATTGCTCCCGTTTGTTCCGCTTGCGAACCACTTTTTACCTCCAGATTGCTGTCGGGTTTTGGAATATTCAACTCTTCGAAAAAAGTATCGCTCAAGTTTTTGTCATAATGCTGACCGGTATGCACCAAACGAAAGGAAACATCAGCTCCTTCGTTTTGTTTTTTTTCAATCGCTTTGATAATGGGTGCGATTTTGATGAAATTGGGTCTTGCGCCTGCGACTATGGTTATTTTCATTATGCTTTATTTTTTGTAACCAATTTTTGTTCTTGGTTTTTCATTTTCATTTTTCTCGGATAACTCATCTAAATAAGAAAAAACCAATTCAATATTCTTGTCGTGATTTTCTAATTTTTTCTGAATTTGAAGAATGTCTATTTTTAAATCGGTGGTGTCCAAAAGCATCTGTCTCACTTTAGAAAATATCCGCATAATTTGAATATTGGTTTGAATGGCTTTGTCACTTTTTAAAACACTCGACAACATAAGAACGCCGTGTTCTGTGAAAACGGAAGGTAAATATTTTTGATGTTGACCTCTTCCTTTCTTTAAGGTCGCAAATTGCGACCTTAAAGAATCGTATTCTAATTCAGTCAATTCAAACATAAAATCCTCTGGAAATCGGGTAATGTTTCGTCTAACAGCTTCGTTTAATCTTTTGGTTTCAATCCCATAAAGTGAAGCTAAATCACTATCAAACATCACTTTTTGGTTTCTAATAAAGTAAATTTTATTAGAAATTAATTCTTCAGAAAGTAGTATTTCGTTTTCCATAAAGTATTCTTTAATAATTCTTTAAGGTCACAATTTGTGACCTCCAATTATTTTAGTAACGAAACAAATTGTTTCAATTTGCCTCTTTTGCTTCGTTTCAGTTTTTCTTTTCTTATGAATGTAAAAACCAATCCTTTTTCTAAATATAAGGCAATTGCCATTTCAATTTTCTGGATTTGTTCAAAATTTAATTCCGTTTCGCTCACATATTCAATGTCAAAAGTATCGATTTTAGTTTGTTTGATGACAAATTCTTTTACGTTGCCATCGTCTTCGATGATGCTTTTAGTTACGTAATAAAATGTCAATCCGGGCGATTTTTTTCCGCTAGGCAAAACGGCAACATCATTGGTTCGACCGATTAATTGTTGTAGAATAGGTTTTTTTAACGTGCTTTTTGTGTCCAAAATCCCAATGTCGCCAATATCATATCGAATAAACGGATGCGCTTTGTTGAATAACGATGTAATCACAATCCGACCTTCTTTTCCATAAGGCAAAACGGCATTATTTTCGTCCAAGATTTCCACCAAGAGGGTTTCCGAATTTACTTGCCATTCGCCGTCGGGATTTTGGAAAGCAATCAAGTCCAGTTCCGAAGCCCCGTATTCATTGACAATAGGAACTCCGAATTGTTTTTCTAACAAGATTTTGTCTTCATCAAAAAGCATTTCTGAAGTGACGACACAGACTTTCAAAGTGGGACAAATACTTTTTAAAATAATATTTTTTTGCTTTAAAAATTTGGCGAATAAAACAATTGAACTCGTGTAACCGTTGATATAATCAAATTTTTTAGTTTCAAATTTTTTCAAAAATCTTTCTAAAACGGCATCCGACAAATCAAAAATTGAAAACCGAAAACGGTTGCCCAGAAAATCCTTGAAACGTTCTTTTCGGTTACCGATAAAATCCAATGGAATTCCATAAAATCGAGCTTGATAAGACGAATTGAAATCAATTCCGTGCCAGCCAAAACGATTGATGTTGGTTGCCCAAGTTATGGCGTGTGAAAACTTGTCTTTGGCAAAAATAAAAGGATCGCCACTCGAACCCGAAGTTTTATTGATGTATACTTTTTTTAAAGAAAATCCATTTGAAAGCCTTTCGATTAAAGGTTTTTGGAAATTTTTCTTCGTCATTATCGGCAAATCGTTCCAGTTTTGAAAACTGGTTTCGCCAACAAATTTTTGATAGGATGAATTATGTTTCAAGTGAAATTCAACAATTTTTTTTTTTTTGTTTTCTACAAAAATTTCGAATTCTTGTTCGGGAATGGATTGGATTTTTCGCAACTCAGCCTTGGCTTTCTTTATGGGGAAGCCATTAAGTTGGAGTGATAAATCGAAAAGTGGAATCATTTTATCAAAACATTTCACCAAAAATAATATTTACCAACAACTAATAACCAACAACCAACAACTTTTTGAAAATTAATTATTTTTTAAGTCCAAAAGCAATTATTTTTGCCAAACTTAACAACAACACAATGACAATTTTACTACTGGGTTCTGGAGGAAGAGAACATGCTTTTGCTTGGAAAATGATTCAAAGTCCACTTTGCAACAAACTTTTTGTAGCTCCGGGAAATGCCGGAACCGCTTCTATAGCCAACAATGTTGACATAAGCCCAACGGATTTTGATGCCATAAAAGTATTAGTGCTTCAGGAAAAAGTGGAAATGGTAGTTGTTGGACCGGAAGATCCATTGGTAAAAGGGATTTTTGACTTTTTCAAAAATGACAATGATTTAAAACACATTCCAGTTATTGGACCCTCAAAATTAGGTGCAACATTGGAAGGAAGTAAAGAATTTGCCAAGGAATTTTTGATGAAACACAACATTCCAACTGCAGCGTACGATAGTTTTACTGCCGAAACGGTGGAGAAAGGGTGCGATTTCCTCGAAACTTTACAGCCTCCTTATGTCTTGAAAGCAGATGGATTGGCCGCAGGAAAAGGCGTTTTAATCATTCACGATTTGGCGGAAGCCAAAGATGAATTAAGAAATATGTTGGTCAACCAAAAATTTGGTGCCGCCAGTTCCAAAGTGGTCATCGAAGAATTTTTGGACGGAATTGAATTGAGTTGTTTTGTTTTGACCGACGGAAAAAGCTATAAAATATTGCCAACCGCCAAAGATTACAAACGCATTGGCGAAGGCGATACGGGTTTGAATACTGGCGGAATGGGAGCAGTTTCTCCAGTTCCATATGTTGATGCGGTTTTGATGGAAAAAATCGAAACACGCATTGTAAAACCGACAATTGAAGGCTTCCAAAAAGACGGAATCGAATATAAAGGATTTGTGTTTATTGGCTTGATTAATGTTAAAAACGAACCCATCGTAATTGAATACAACGTGAGAATGGGCGATCCCGAAACCGAAGTGGTTGTTCCAAGAATGAAATCGGATTTGGTGGAATTATTTTTGGCTGTAGCCAATGAAAAATTGGACGAATTCACGCTTGAAATCGACGAAAGAAGTGCCACGACAGTTATGCTGGTTTCTGGCGGTTATCCGGAAGACTTCGAAAAAGGGAAAATGATCTCAGGATTGGAAAACATCGAAGATTCGATTGTTTTTCACGCAGGAACAAAATTGAATAACGGGAATGTGGTTACCAACGGCGGAAGAGTTTTAGCCATAACATCTTATGGGGATAATTTTCAAGAGGCCATAAAAAAATCTTACCAAAACATAGACAAGCTACATTTTGATAAGATGTATTTTAGAAAAGATATTGGATTCGACTTACTTTAAGAAAGAGTGAGCCGTTGTATCTTGGTTTTCTTCGCCGCTATCTTGGTGTAACTTCAATTGTTTGCACCAATATACCATGGCTACAGCACAGATAATCATAAAAATCCAATTGATGGTATTGGCTGCAAACCAATGAGT
>JBIKPM010000146.1:0-5733 GCA_044357435.1 Flavobacterium sp.
TGCTGTCGTATAAATAATTCATCAATTCGTTCTATAGACAATAACCGTAGCCAATTCAAAAAAACAAAATGTGACATTATATTTTGCTTATTACTTAGTTAAGGTTCATCAAGAAATAAAAAACTTAATTTTTCTTAATTTTCTTAATGGTTTAAAAAAATCACTTCAAAATTCCGGCTTTGTAGGTAGCGATGGCACGATCTCTTGCAAAGGCATGTTCGACCATTGGCGCACCATAACCCAAATCGAATTCTGGAATCCATTTCCGAATGTAGATTCCTTTTTCGTCGAATTTCTTGAGCTGGATTTCTGGATTGAAAACCCTGAAATAAGGAGCGGCATCACAACCCGTTCCGGCAGCCCATTGCCAATTTCCGACATTGGAAGACAATTCAAAATCCAATAGCTTTTCAGCAAAATACGCTTCGCCCCATTGCCAATTTATTAATAGATGTTTGCACAGAAAACTAGCCACCACCATTCGAACCCTATTATGCATGTAACCGGTTTCGTTTAACTCCCGCATTCCAGCATCGACCATAGGATAGCCGGTGGTTCCGGAACACCAGCGATTGAAATCTTCCTCGTTATTGAGCCATTGAATGCCATCATAAGCCGATTTGAAATTGTGCGTGACCACCTTTGGAAAACTGAACAAAATTTGCATGAAAAATTCCCTCCAAATCAGTTCACTCAAAAACACCTCATTTTTGTTCGCTGCCCAATTCACTAATTTTCGAATACTCACGGTTCCAAAACGCAGATGTGGCGAAAGATGTGTTGTACTGTCCAAGGCCGGAAAGTCTCTGGTTTGGTGGTAATTGGAAACGTTTTTCAAGTTATAGGGAATCACTTTTATGGAACTTTCTTCGAATCCAATTTGTTCCAAAGTTGGAAAAGTAAAATTGCTTTTATGAAAATTGCGAAACTTTTCAGTGGTATCATATTCTTGAACTGGAGCCATTGTTTTGTATTGCTCCAACCATTTATTTTTGTAAGGAGTGTAAACAGTATAAGGCAATCCATCGGCTTTCGTAATTTCTTTTTCCTCGAAAATCACTTGGTCTTTAAAAGAAAAAAACACAGTTTTCTTCGCTTCCAATAATTCACAAATAGCCAAATCCCTTTTGATGGCGTAAGGCTCATAATCTTTGTTGAAGAAAACTTCCTTGACATCAAATTCTTGAAGAAGAGCTTGCCAAACTTCTTGGGTTTTTCCCTTTTTTACTAAAAGAGAACTTCCCATTTCCTGCAATTTCTGATTTATTTTCGAAAGAGAATCGTGAATAAAGTCAACTCTGGCGTCATTTTTTGGCAAACTGTCTAAAATGGCTTCATCAAAAATGAACAAGGGAATCACTGGATATTTGGATTTCAAAGCGTGAAAAAGACCTACGTTATCTTCTAATCGTAAATCTCTACGGAACCAAAATAGGGCTACTTCTTGTTTGTTCATTATTTGGAATTAAACAATTCATCCACTTTTACACAACGGTAATCAAATATTTCTTTCAACTTATTTTTAACTACAAGCGCATTCATAATTCTTCCAAGAATTCCTAATGGAAGAGCATAATGAACCAAATCCGTCATTTTAGTGCCGTTTTCTGTAGCTTCAAAAAAGTGTTTGTGATGCCATAAAGCATAAGGACCAAAACGCTGTTCGTCAACAAAATAACTATTGTCCTTCACATAAGTGATTACAGTCATCCACCGCAATTTCAATCCCAAAAGCGGAGAAACTTTGTATTGGATAATTTGCCCGGCATACATTGGTTTATTATCGAAATCCGTGATTTGGAAACCCATATTTTCTGGGGTAATTTTTTGCAAATTTCTTGGACTCGAAAAAAAAGCCCAGCATTCCTCAACACTTGCATTTACATATTGAACCGTTTCTTTCGTGTATACTTTCATCTGTTTATATTTATTGTTTTTAATTGGTCAGATGGAACACCTATGATCATTCTCCTGTTTCATGAACTATTGACATGGGTGTTTCATTTTTATTTTTTTTCTATTTTTTTAATTAGAACCAAACTCATCAATATCATCGTAAAGGCATAACCTATATCTTCAATTGGGATTGATCCCAATCGAATTCCCAAATTTTCGGCATTGTTATATAACACGACCGGTTCATCAATAAAACTGCCGGTGAGAATTCCGTTGACGATTGAAAAAGGAATTAACACAATCAGAAAGGTGATGAAAAAAGTGTTCAAAACATGGGGAACCTTGAATACCGTGTAGGTCAAAACCAAAACCAACAAACTGTAATTAACCAACGTATACCATTTATCATAATGAATCATAATTGTTGGCAAAAGCACAACCATTAAAATCCAATATATCTTCCGTACCATTTTATCCGACAAGGAAACCTTCGGAAAAAAATAGTGAAACGCGAAGTGGATAAAAATACTGGCGTAAGGAATGCATATAAAAAACAGCCATTCCTCAATAGGTAAGTCAAAAAATTCAATACCGGAATGATACCGAGGATTGAAACTCCAAATACCTATTTTGGTAAAAATAATATCCCAAACAATAAAGAAAATGGCCGTCACGATTATCGCCGAAAAAACAGCTTTCCAACGTTTTATATACTTCATCCTGCTTTCGAAACTGTACAGAAATGGAATCAAAAAGGATGCAATATTTAAAATCAGGTACAGCGACATATTAAATCTTAAAGTATTTGAAAGGCACAAACAACATTCCGAAACATTCTCCGTGTTCCTTTCCCAAGTGTTTGTGGTGTACTTTATGTGCTTTTCGAAGAGCTATCAAATATTTGTTTTTGGTGTTTTTGAACAACTTCAAACGTTGATGAATAACGATGTCGTGTACAATAAAATAGCTCAATCCATAGGCAAAAATCCCTAATCCAATAAAGAATCTGTAATCAAAACCGGCTTTTGCTCCAAAATAAAACAGGAGAATACTTGGTATGGCAAAAATCACGAAAAACAAATCATTTCGTTCGAAAATATGGGCGTATTTGGGCTGATGATGGTCCGCATGCAAATACCATAAAAAACCGTGCATAACAAATTTATGGGTACACCAAGTAACGCACTCCATACCCAAATAAGTAAACAAAAAAATCAAAAAAGATATCATTTTAAGAACATTTAATAATTAAACTTAATTTTTGAAATTTAAACTAATTTCATCTTGTAAGTTACAAAAGATTTTGCCAATAATCCAAATTTAACATAATTCGAAACGCGAATTCTTACGGTCCCAATCTCATCACAAGGGGTGTTCTCCAACTTCTTCAAAAGTTTTTTATAATATACATAAGCAGTATAAACACCGAATTTTGCTTCTATTGGCAACTTTGTAATTCCTTGATAGGCAATCCTGAAATCCTCTTCTATTTCAGCAATAATGATTTTTTTTGAATTCTCATCGAATGAACTTAAATCAAGTCCCGGAAAATAATTTCGATTCAAAATTAAACTGTCATCTTTCAAATCCCTCAAGAAATTAACTTTTTGAAAAGCCGAACCCAGACGCATCGCTTCATCTTTTAGCTGTTCGTATTTCTGAATATTTCCACCCACAAAAACTTTAAGACACATCAACCCAACCACATCGGCTGACCCGTATATATAATCCTTGTATTCCTCTTTGTCTTTGTAATCCGATTTCACTAAATCCAACTTCATACTCTTCAGGAAAGCCTGAATTAAATCGTCGGTTATGTTATATTTCTTGACCGTTTTTTGAAAGGAATTCAAGATAGGATTGAGACTTATTCCGGAAATAAAAGCTTTGTAATAGTCTTTTTCGAAATCGGTTATTAAAATTTCTTTATCAAAATCGTGAAAGGAATCCACGATTTCGTCAGCAAAACGAACAAAACCATAGATGCTATAAATGGCATCCCTGATATCAGGTGAAAGCATTTTAACCGCTAATGAAAATGAAGTACTATAATTTTTCGTTACCAGTTTGCTGCATTTGAAAGATACTTCATCAAATAATTGCTTCATATTTATCGCTCTGAAAATTTCTTATTAATTAAATCCGATACTATTTTACCTGAAATCAAAGAAGGCGGAACCCCAGGTCCAGGCACGGTTAACTGTCCTGTAAAATATAAATTCTCAACTCTTTTGCTTTTAATCTTAGGCCTTAAAAAGGCAGTTTGTGTCAAAATGTTAGCCAATCCGTAGGCATTCCCTTTGTATGAATTGTAATCATTAACGAAGTCATTCACACAAAAACTCTCCCTAAAGATAATATTTTCGGAGACACTCTGATTCGTTAACGTCTCAAATCTACTAATAATATTTTGAAAATACTTCTCCCTGATTTCTGGAGTGTCTTCAATTCCCGGAGCAATCGGTATCAAAAATATCCCCGCTTCTGTTCCTTCCGGAGCAACGGTTGAATCCGTCATACTAGGAAAACTAGCATAAAAAAGTGGTTTTTCGGGCCATTTCGGATTGTCATAAATAGCGTTTGCATGCACATCAAAATCTGTATCAAAGAACAAGGTATGATGCGAAACATTATCGATTTTTTTGTCAAACCCCACATAAAACAACAATGATGATGGAGCAAAAACTTTGCTGTCCCAATATTTCTCTGAATACCCTCTGTATTTTTGGTCTAACAAGGTTTCCGTATGATGGTAGTCGGCACCACTCAAAACGATATCGGATTTTATATTAATTCCGTTTGAAATAACGCTTTTTACAACTCCATTTTCCACATTGATTTTCTCCACGTTTTGGTTGGTTTCAATTTTCACGCCTAATGATTCGGCCAATTCAACCATAGCATTAATGACTTGATACATCCCGCCTTTTGGGTGCCAAGTCCCCAATCCAAAATCGGCGTAATTCATAAAACTATAAAATGACGGGGTATCCGACGGTTTTGCACCGAGAAACAAAACGGGAAATTCCATTATTTGCCTCAGTTTATGACTTTTTATTTTTTTTCGGACCTTGGTACGTATACTTGAAAAAAACTGGTTTACCTTTTGGATTGTAACCGGGGTGATCAACTCTGTAATGGTGATTCCTGGTCTGTAAACCAAATCCTTTATGGCAACATCATAATTAAATTGGGCTTCCTTCAAAAATTTGTCGAGATGCATGGCGCTTCCTTTTTCTTCTTTTTCGAAAATCGAAAGAATTTCCGGAAGATTGTCAGGTATTTCAATCGAGCTTAGGGTATCAAAATACACTTCATAAGCAGGATTTAATTTTTCCAACGCATAATAATCAGACGGTTTTTTGTCAAAATCAGCAAAAAATTTCTCAAATACATCCGGCATCCAATACCAAGTGGGACCAATGTCGAAAGTAAAACCTTCTTTGAGTAACTGTCTAGCTCTTCCCCCAACCGTTTTGTTTTTCTCTAGTATCGTAACTTGAAAACCGCTTTTGGCCAAATAGCAGGAAGCTGCCAAAGCAGAAAACCCAGAACCTATTATGGTGATTGTTTTTGTTTTTTTCATTTGTTTAGCAAAAATATAAAATGTTTCAACAATACTAGTGCATTTGGTTCACTAATTCGGCTATGGAAAGAAATATTTTGATTTTATCGGAAAAACCATCTCGTTTGATAAACTCGACCATCCTGCCTACATACCAAAGTTCCGTATTTTCGTCCGCTAATTCCGCAATCATTCTATTGACATAGCCGTTAATTGAATCTTTATCAGGCTGGACTGTTAAATAGGAAACAAAAACAATAGATTCGAAATGC
>JBIKPM010000093.1:0-7280 GCA_044357435.1 Flavobacterium sp.
GGAGGGAGAAAAAACTTCTTTGCGATATGCGGTAATTTTGCCATTAATTTTTTTGGTAGTTTATTTGCTTTTTATCCTTTTGACAGAAGCAAATTATGTATTTGAGGTTTTTAAAGATAGCACCATCAAGTGGAATTTTTAACAAAATATTAATTCAAAAAAAAGGTGCGCATGGCGTGCCTTTTTTTATTTTTGCATATTATTTTTAGGTACCATTATGAAAAAAAATAGTGTTCTCTTTATCCTTTTTATTTTGCCTATTGTTGCCTATCTCTTTTTTGCCTCGGGAATAAATAGTTTTTCAAAACTACCTGTTATTACTCCTAAAGTTGCCGATTTTGGGAATTGGAAATCCTTGAAAAACGAAAAAGTAAGCCTAAACAACAAAATTACAATTCTAGGCTTTTCAGGGTACAATATTTTAAAAAATAGGGGTAACCTTTTCAACCTAAATCAAAAAATATACCAGCAGTACCATAGTTTCAATGATTTACAGTTTGTGGTTATTTGTCCCTTGGGGACAGAAGCTGATGCCCGTAAAATTGTCAATTCGTTAACTGCATTTACAGATGTGAGCCAATGGCATTTTGTGTTTGCTTCATCTGAGGAAATTAAAGCCTATTATGCGCAATTAAATCTCGTTGGTCAGTTAGACACGGATCTAGGAACGCCAAATGTGTATATTCTCGATAAAGAAAGAAATCTCAGGGGAAGAAAGGAAAAAAAAGGTTATAAAGAAGGTTACAACACTTTTCATCCGTCCGATTTGAGTAATGAAATGCTGGATGATTTCAAAATTATTTTGTATGAGTACAGGGCGGCTCTCAAGAAAAACCACAATGCCACCAAAGAACTTTAAACTCTAGAAATAATGCTTAAAAACAAATCCTATATTGGCATTTCGTTTATTATCCTAATTTTCGGTATTTACGCTATTCCAAAAATTATCGATAGAATTCAAAATGAAGAAATTGTAATAGGAGATCGATTGGATACCGTTTCTAATTCAACGGAAGTCAATAAAAATTTGGTTAAAATTGGTCCAGCTCCAAAATTCGAATTGCTTAACCAAGATAATATCAAAATCAGCAATGAAACCTATAAAGGGAAAGTGTATGTCTTGGAGTTTTTCTTTACCAGTTGTCCTACTATTTGCCCGAAAATGAATCTAAGTATGTTGACTATTGAAAACACTTTTTTTGGCAATCCTAATTTTGGTATAGTTTCTATTTCCATCGATCCAGAACACGACACTGCTGAAGTTTTGGAAGCACACAAGAAATTATTAGGGGCTAAATCGGTCAATTGGAATTTTTTAACGGGTGATAAAACGGCTATTTATGATTTGGCCAACAAAGGATTTAATCTGTATGTAGGGGAAAACAGCAAAATAAAAGCGGGTTTTGAACATTCGGGATTGTTTGCACTTATTGATAAAAATGGGAATATTCGATGCCGAAAAGACAATTTTGGGAATCCCATTTTGTATTATGACGGTTTGGATAAAAAAGGAGTGCGAGACATTCAACAAGATATAGCAATTTTATTAAAAGAATAAAAATGAAAGATAATTCATTAGAGCAAAAATACAGCAGATTTATAGTAATCGTATCAATCCTAATACCAGTTGTTGTAGCTATTCTTTTTGGGGTGAAATTAAAAGATTTGGGATATGATGTTGAGCCACTACCATTTCTTCCACCAATATACGCAACCATAAACGGATTAACTGCGGTTGTTTTAGTCGTTGGAGTATGGGCCATTAAAAACGGAAAAAGACAGTTGCACCAACAGTTAATGACTACAGCAATTGTCCTTTCGGTTGCTTTTTTAGTGATGTATGTGGCGTATCATATGACCACAGATTCCACGAAGTTTGGTGGAGAAGGAGTGATTAGAAAGTTGTATTTTTTTATTTTAATTTCGCATATCATTTTGTCCATTGCGACGATTCCGCTAGTATTAATAACGTATGTTCGTGCCCTAGCAGAAAAATTTGACAAACACAAAAAAATTGCCAAAATTACTTTCCCAATTTGGTTGTATGTTGCCGTTACGGGAGTAGTTGTTTACTTGATGATTTCGCCTTATTATGTTTAAAGAAAATAGAGAAAAGAGAATAGAGAAAAGAGGCATTGGAGAAAGAGTATATTTCTATATTCTATTTTCTTTATTCTTTTCTCTTTCTGCAAACGCCCAATGTGCGATGTGTCGTGCTGCTTTGGCAGGTGAAGCCAACAAAGCCAAAGCCCAAGCCGTAAATGATGGGATTGTTTACTTAATGGTTATTCCATATTTGCTTGTTGGAGGAATTGGGTATTATATTTATCGAATGAAAAAGAAGAAAACTTGATTGTTTGTAGTGGCTACTATGTGTAATCGAGGGTGCTAAAAGAATTTGATTTCTTAAGTACTGAAAGTTTATAATTTTTTAATACGACCACAAGGCAAAAGATATTGTTTTCATAAGATGTTTATTTAATTAAACTCTAAAACCATTGCCCCAATGCTTAGTCCAGCACCAGAACCCATCAGTAATACTTTCTTATTATTGAGTTTGTCATTACAGTTCAGAAGTTTCTCGAGACCTAGAGGAATAGAAGCTGAAATGCAATTGCCATACATAGACAATGTTTCTATAACTTGTTTAGAGTTTAATTTATATTTGTGCGTCATATAGTTATTGCCAAATTTACTAGTTTGGTGTGTGATTATAAAATCAAAGTCATTAATTTTATACTGAATACTTTGTTCCATTTTAGTTATAAAATTCCCTAGATGTTCAAGGGTTAATCGAATTAGTTTCTTACCATCCATTTTAAAGTAATAACCAAGATCCGTTGGCAAATTATCTATTCCTCTGCTTATAACTCCGCCAATGGGTACATGTGCTAACATAGCTCCCGACGGATAGTTGGTAAAATTTGTATATTTAGTTATGTATCCGAGCTGATTAGAGGACTCAATAATTATTGCAACAGCAGCGTCGCCAAACAAACCAAATGCTTTTTCATCGTTTGGGCTAAGTCCCTTTGATGCTACCTCTGAACAAACAATAGCAATTCGTTTGTAACGACCTGCTTGTAGATATAAATGAGCAATGTCTAATGCATTTAAGAAGCTCAAACAAGTGGAATCAATATCAATACAAGGGAAATCAACCTTATCATTTGTTATTTTAGATTTAATAATAACTGAATTATGTGGGACGGGATAATCAAATGATGCCCCTGAAAAAAGTAGCATATCAATATTTTCAGCTTTTAAATTTGATTTATTGAGTGCTTTTTGCAAAGCAATAGCACCTATCTCACAAACGCTTTCCTGACTAGAAATGTGATGTCGAAAGCGTACACCAGTATTTTTTTCTATATGTCCAGTAATGCCATTAGTCAATTGGTCTAAAGATGCTGATGAAACAATATTTTCAGGAAGATATTTTTCAATTGCGAGTATGTTTATTTTCATTTGTCTATCTTTTAATTCTTTTATTACCAGCAAAAATGGTACTATGATGAAATTTTTATTTCAATTTAATTTAAAATATTTAAGTTGATAACCTAAATATTTTTCGAGTTTTATTACCATATATCTCTTTTGGATTATGTAGAAATTCATATTTAATATTTTGTATTCCTAGTTCATCAAAAAAACTACTAATAACACTATGGAAAACAGTTTTTATTTCAATCCACTCCGAATCAGGACATAGTATGCTTATTTGCAATTGGTTTGATCCAATTTGCTTTATAGTATATTTTTGAAAACTATCTGTAAATAAGGCAATTTTTCTAGCTAGAAGGTCTGGATACACTTTAATAGTATTAAAAATAAGAACATCGTCATCTCTCCCAATAATCTTTTCAATAGCTAAGCGTTTTGAACCACAAGCGCAAGCTGTTTTTTTTACCTCTAAAATATCATTCAATTTGTACTTTACCACGGGCTGAGAATGACGAGAAAAATCGGTAATGATTGGGTAAAATTTATCTTCATCTATCCATTCTTTTTCAAAGCAAATAAAATCTTCGTTTAAGTGCATAGTTCCGTGTGAACAACTTGAGCCTAAAAAACCTTCGGTACATTGATATACTTCAGTAATTACTACTTTAAATATTGTACTAATAGTCAATTTGTCATTATCATGTAATACTTCAGCAAAAGAAATAATTTGATCAGGGCAAATACTAATGCTGTTTTTTTGTTGAGCCAATGCAATATCTATCAGAATTGATGGTTGAGAGGCTAGAATATTGGGTTGATAATTATTTAATTCAATGAATAATTCAGATAACGGTTTGAAAATATCGAAGTATTTAAATTCAAAAAAACTTGAAGATATAGAAGAATATAGATTACTATTCGACCTAAGAAAAAATGCTACCTTTTGTTTTTTAAACAATTTAGGTTTAATAACTCGAGTCATTACTAAGGCAACCCAATGAGCTCTTTCATTTTCAGAAACTAAAAACAATCCTCTTTTGCCGTTTGTGCCTGTTGATAATCCCACTGTCTGCCCATTTAAAACGCTTTTAAAATCTCGTGCATGTTCTGCTCTTAAAGCGACCTGCATTGCTTCATCAAGTTTTATGCCCTTAGTATTTATTTCATCAAATGAGTCCATAAATTCTGTTTTTGTTATTTGTTGTACTGCATTCCAATTGAATACATTATTGCAAAAGTAAGGAAGGTAAAATCTAGATTTAGTTAGGGTTTTTTTAGCAAATGTGTTCATCTGGTCAGTCTGAAAACCCTTGAGTGATTTATGGGATTTAAATTTAGCCACAAAATGTATTTGCAGCAAATAGTAAATTATTTTTAGTTTAAATCTCATTAGAAATATGGTGTAGGGTCTTTTTGCAATGAGTAAATAGAATTTTAAAATGCTTATTTTCATTTTCAAACATTTTAATTTTTTGTTGTGTTTTTATAAAATCGACCCAAGAATCGAAAAATAACTTTACAATTTTATGGGGCAAAACACCCCTTGAATACGTGTCATAATTCCACGAAGCATCAGTTGCGTAAAACAAGGAATTTGTTTTATTTTTGCATATAAAACCAAGCATTCCTCTTGCGTGACCTGGTAACAAAACAAAAGTGCAATCGCTATTTCCAAACAATTGAAACTCGGTCAATCCATACTTGTTTGTAAAAATGGTATCAGCGAGCTCTTCAATAAAAGATAAGCGCAAATCAAAATCATGTGGAAGTAACTTATGCAAAATCCCTTTGCTTACAGCTCGAATACCCTGCGTACTAATCATTTGTTCGTAAGCATTTTTACTGCAAATAAATTGTGAATTAGGGAAATCTTTTAAACCAGCAATGTGGTCGGCGTGGAAATGTGAAATTATTATATATTTAATATCTTCAGTCCTAATTTGTTGGTGTTCTAGAATAGCTTTAGCACTTTGGTTTGGTTTTAGAATTACAGGAGTTGCCCAACGATAGAATCTTTCTGGGAAACGTTTTGTAGCAATTTGAAAAGCTTCACTATAGCCTGTGTCAAATAAAACATAACCAATATATGGAAAATAAAATAATGCCCAAACTGCATGAAAGGAGGATTTTCTTGTAATTTCTGATTTATTTACTATGTAATTATTCGCTTCACAATAACCAGAAGCAAATAATTGAATTCTTACTTCTGAGTTTTGTACCATTGAATATATTCATTTATTCCTTCAAATGTATCCATTATTGGAATGTAATTTAAATTTTTCTTTGCTTTTGAAATGTCTAGCGTCATGCTTTTTGCTAAAATTCCAACTCCATACTTTGTGATAGAGGGTTCTTTAGTATTTAGAAATAGTTTTGATTTTATTTCTGCAATACTTGCTGCAAAAAGCGCAATTGACAAAGGCACTTTTTTTGATGGAGGTATTAAATGGAGCGAGGTTAGTGCGTAATTTAAAGTATTCCAAAAAAGTATAGGATTTCCATCGGTTATATTATATGCCAGTCCATAAGAACTTGCAGGTGCGTCGATAGAACAAATTATTGCCTCAATAACATTTCTAACACATGTAAAATCGCAATAGTTTTGACCGTTACCAATTATTTTCAATTTGTTTTTTTTATAAGCCTCAAGTATTCTCGGAAAGATAACAGTATCTTCTGCACCAATAATTGCTCTTGGTCGCAAGGCAATGGTTTGAATCCCTTTTTCATTGGCATTCAAAACGTAACTCTCGGCCATTAATTTGGTAGCTGCATAATGATTAACTAGTTTCGAAGGAAGTATTTCAAATTCCTTGATATTAAAACGATCTTTATAATTAAAATAAATACTGGGAGTAGAAATAAATATAAATTTTTTCACTCCATTTTTTATGCTTGAATCTACTAATGTTTTTGTGGCAATATAATTTGATTGGTAAAACGAAGAATATTTTCCGAATGGAGCAGAAAGAGCAGCACAGTGCACCACTATTTCTGTATTTTCGGTTAATTGATCACAAAAATCAGGATTTAGAAGGTCTCCAGCAATAAATTCGCATTGGTGTGTAATAAATTCAGATGCTCTATGATCTCTTCTTGAGGTGGCAATAATTTGATGATTGCAAAAATGTTTAGCCATAAACTTGACGGTTCTTCCACCTAAAAAACCTGCTGCACCCGTAACAACCATTCTGTTTTTCATTTTTTAAAATAAAGTAAAGCAACCTCTTGTTTAAATTAATTTAAATTAATTTCTCCGTAAACTTGCTACATTTCGTATTTTTTCATTAAAGGTACACCAATTTTATTTGAAATAAATTGAAGAATAATAAAAGTAATTTTCCTTTTTCTGTTTAAATGTCGAGAGTAAACTGCAGAGTATTCAATTGAAGGTTCCCCCCCTCGCATACGTTTAAATTCAGGTGCTCCAGAGCTTAGGTTTAATAATAAATTAGTTTTAAATTTACATAATAAAGCAAGTTGGGCTGCGTGAATATATAATCCTTCTTTTTGAGGAGCAGCGGTGTCATAACCAATTAAAGGCGACGTAATCGTGTTTCCTATTATGAATAATCCTGAGAAAGATTTAAGAACATTTTCCGAATTTTTATAGCCTTGAAAATGAACAATGCCATCGTTGTAACAAGTTGTAAAATATTTTATAGTAAATTGTGGGTTATACTTAGAATATTTTTCCAAATAAAGCATCTGGTAGATTCAACAACTAAATGCAAGTTTATTATCGCGAATATATTTAGAAAAAAGATAATTTGGTGTTTTAAAACCATAAATTTTTCTTGGCCTACTATTTAACTTATTCATCACCAATAACGTAT
>JBIKPM010000092.1:0-7280 GCA_044357435.1 Flavobacterium sp.
ATACTCGAATTACCATCAAAGGCGTGAATGGTATTGGCACAAATTTGAAAAAAATAACAGAAGAAACGGAAAGCCCAAGAAACCAAAGTAAGGCCTTAAATAAAAACCGGCTTAGTTTGCTTTTGAAATTCCCTGATTTTTTTTTTGTGGGTTGTTTCGCTTTTTTTGATGCTGTTTTTGTTGCCATTATATTAAATCTGCTAGTTCTTGTCCTACTATACTTCCTATTGCCACGCCCATTCCTCCTAATCTCACCCCACAATACACATTTTCTGATAATTGGGAAACTATAGGGTTCTTGCTGTTTCCAATACCCATTATACCGCTCCAACGATGGGCAATTTCATAATCGTGATGCGGTAAAATTACTTTTTTTAATAATTCTTCTAATTTATTTTGCACTATTCCTGTTTGACCAAATTCAGTCGTGGTTTCTGAATCAAAATCAAGATTTCTTCCTCCTCCCAACAAGATTCTATCGCCAACATTTCTAAAATAATAATACCCTTTATCCAAATGGAAAGTTCCTTTTATTTTCAAATTTTTGATGGGCTCTGTAATCAAAACTTGTGCTCTTGCCGGTTTTACTGCGCCATTGGTCAGTTGACTGGCAAAGCCGTTGGTTGCAAATAAAAGTTTTTTTGTGGTAAAAACAAAATCGGATAATGCTATTTCCACTCCATTTTGATTGTCCTGATACGATGTGACCGTTTGTTGGTTTAGAATTAAAATGTCTTGTGAAATAGCCAATTTCAGTAAGGCTTGCATCATGTTTCCGGTGTCGATTTGAGCCTCAAAAGGATTGAAAATCAAATGATCCTGAATCCCATTAAATCCGAACGAATTGACTTCTTTTGCAAAAACCTTGGCTTTGAATAGCGGTTTCAGCATTTCGTTTATCAGGGGTAATTTCGCTATGGAATTGGCGTAAAAGTTTTCGTCGTCTTTCAAAAACAATTCGTAACCACCATAGGTTTTCAAATCCATTGTCGAGTCACCAAGTCGTTTTCGCAATACCTGTAAACCTTTCCATCTTTTTTGGATTAGCTCTACCACTTCTTTTTCGGTATGGGTGTTTAAGTCATCCACGATTTCGGATAAGCTGCCAAAACAGGCAAAACCGGCATTTTTTGTACTTGCCCCTTGCGGCAACATTCCTTTTTCGAGAACAAGAATTTTGCTTTCCGGAAATTTTTCGCGCAATCGTAAAGCGGTGTGCAAACCCACAATTCCGCTTCCCACGATAGTGAAATCTATTTTAGTGAACCAATTTTTCAGTTCCCAGTAGCTGAGTTGCATTCGATATTTTTTATAAAAGTATGTAAATGCTTTTCGTTTTCAAAACTAACCCGAATGAATCAGAATAAAAAAAGCTGTCTACCAAGACAGCTTTGATAAAATTATAAAGTTTTGCAGCTTGGCGAAGTGGCGGCTTATGGAAAACTTTTTTCCATAACCGACCGAGCGTAGTTATGAAAAGTAAACGAACAATTTACCCCAAACTAGCCATGTTTTACTTCAACTTCTCGACTAGTTAGAGAACCAGTTAAATAATCATTACAAACAAATCTTTTAAATTCTTCTGAATATTTAGATTGCCACTTTGAACTACTTACTCTTGAATATCTTTCCATATTTTTGCACTTTAGTGTGAACCTATTTCAGGGTACGGCTTTATATTTTGTTGACATTTTTTATTTTAAAGATACGTAAAAGCTATACGGTTTTTAGAGGTATAGTTTTTTACATGTAAAAGTTGCTCAACTTTGCGGTCACGGAAAATATTTCCGCGCTATCATTTCCTAGTAAATTAATATAAATCTGTGTTGTTGGGGTTTTACATTCCTAATTTAATAGCCTCCAAAAATATATAGCCATTTAAACACATATAGAACAAAGCCGGCAGGCTTACCCACAAGCCATCTTTTAAACGTATTCTTACTATTGTGCCCAAGAACATAAGTATAGCAAGTCCGCCAGATGAAATTAATAGTATGGGATTGTAAAGTAATCCGATCAAAAGTCCGGTGGCTCCAACAAATTCCAAAACGATAGTTAAAAGCCCTAATTTTTCTAAATTAAAGCGTTTAAATTCGCTTTTCATGTGAGGGGAGGTAAAGTAGGATATGCAATAAAAAAAGAAGGACAAACTTGATAGGTAAATACAAATGTTGTAAATAGTCATGATTTAAATTATATCTAATGAAGCCAATGTTATAATAACACATAAAATCAGCAGTAAAAGTGATGGTAAATGTTTTATAAAAGGATTCCTTGCTTTAAAATGAAAATATTGCGCAACCACCATTATTAAGCCCATAATAATAGAAGGAATAAGTACTAATGAGGAATGCCAAATACCAACTATTAGCAAAGTAGACAAGCCAATTTTAACAGCCCCAACAAAGCTTCTGGTCAAATCACTTAATCCAAATTGCTTAAATTCTTTTATGATATTGTCCATTCGAAATATCCAAACATAAAAAACCGATACCGCTACAATTAATTGTGCTACTGTTATGTAATTCATCATTTTTTCATTTAATATTTTTCTTACTCATTTGGCTTTTCAGATTCTGCCCCGTTTTTGAAATGGTTTCCAGGCTCCACTTAATTATTTCATTTATTTACTTCACTTTGATGAATTTAGAAGTTGTGTAAATTTAGAATTAAAAATTACAATTGCAATTACAAAAAGCCTTTTAAATTTTTTAGTGTATTCCCAAATAATGAAACCCAAAAAAAAATCCCTGTTTCCAATACATTAAAAACAAGGATAATAATATTTATTGTAAATCTAGCTTTCTATAGCTCTAGCCAGTCTTCTGTCTCGCAACCAATATTTCGTTCTTTTCACCAAATAGAACATTACAGGAACCATCACCAAGGTCAATACCGTGGCATACGTCAGTCCGAAGATAATTGTCCAAGCCAATGGCCCCCAGAAAATCACGTTATCACCACCAATAAAAAAGTGGGGGTTAAAATCGGTTATTAAGGTAAAGAAGTCAAAGTTTAACCCAATGGCCAAAGGAATTAATCCCAAGACTGCCGTTAAAGCGGTCAACAATACTGGACGCAAACGCGATTTTCCGGACTCGATAATCACTTCTTTTATTTCTTCCAGCGATAAATCGTCGTGGCTTTTTAGGTTGTTTTCGGTAACTTTTTTGTCTAATAACAAAACAAAGAAATCCATCAATACGATTCCGTTTTTTACCACGATACCTGCCAGGGATATGATTCCCATCATCGTCATCAAGATTACAAAATCCATTCCTGCAATCACATATCCATAGAAAACACCACTGAAACTTAAGATTACCGTGAACAAAATCACTACAGTTTTTGACACCGAATTAAATTGCAATACAATAATAAGCGTGATTCCTGCAAGTGCTAAGAAAAGCGCATACATCAAGAAACTTTGATTTTTGCCTTGTTCTTCCTGTACTCCAGAGAAGGAATAACTCACATCGCTTGGTAACTTATAATTTTTTAATTCAGTTTGTATTTGTTTGGTAATTTCATCACCATTAAAACCGGTCAAAACATTCGAATAAATCGTCATGATGCGCTTATGATTCTTTCTTTTGATCTGGTTGTAGGTCTGCGTTTTTTCGGTTTGCGAAATGGCCGAAACAGGAACTTGTACGATTTGACCGTTGTTCTGGTTTCTGAAAGTCAACGATTGGTTGAAAAGAATGTTTTCGTTCTTACGTTGGTCATCTTGCATGCGCATCACGATATTGTAATCGTCATCCCCTTCTTTATAAGTCGAAATTTCTTGGCCGTAAACCGAACGACGCAAAGTAAAGCCCAATTGTCCTGTAGAAACGCCCATACTTCCGGCGTTTACCCTGTCGACCTTTACCTCTAATTCCGGACTGTCTTTGTTTATATCAATACTCAATTTTTCGATTCCGGGAATGTTCTTGGAATTGACAAAATCAATCATTTTACCGCCTTCTTCCAGCATCAAGTCGTATTCCGTCCCCTTTAATTCAATACTGATAGGATACCCTGCCGGCGGTCCATTGGCATCTTTTTCGACAGTGATGGTTGCACCCGCAATGGCTTTTACTTTAGAACGAATTTCTTCTAAAATATCCGAAGTATTAATGCCTTGACGGAACTTGAATTCCGAAAAACTCACCGTTACTTTTCCTTTAAACGGAGTTTCCGAAGCCGAACCCGCATCTACATTTGGATTTCCAGCACCAATTCCCACCTGAGAAACGATACTTTCTGCCAAAAAGTTTTTATCGGTTTTTGGGTCAACGTATTTTTGTAAAATGCCAATGATTTGATTTTCGACAAATAAGGTCGCTTTATTGGTTTTTTCTATCGAAGTTCCCTGTGGATATTCGATATAAGTTATTACCTGATTCGGGATGTTGTCAGGGAAAAACAATACTTTTCTTGGAAAAACACCCAATAATACAAAGGAGAAAAACAACAATCCGATAATTCCTCCCAAGGCAAACCAAGATTTCTTTTTGGTGAGGATTTTGGCTAAAAAAGCTTTGTATTTATCTTCTAATCTTGGAAAAAAGCTGTGTTGGAAATCCTGTGTCCACTTATAAATCTTTAGGAAATACAACCACATTAGTGCTGTTGAAATAAGTAGTAAATGCCCAACTCCTCTTAAAAATTTACTGTCATACGTATATTTCGAACCAATAAAGGCAAGGAATATTCCGAATGCCAAAAAGAGAATGGTATAGAATTTCAAACTTTTTTTAGAAATATTTCTGTCTTCAGTATCCATAGAACCTCCTGTCATTGCTGCATTGACAACCATCGCCACAAATAACGACGCGGTTAGCGTTACGGTCAAAGTCATTGGAAAATATTTCATAAATTTACCCATGGTTCCTGGCCATAAAGCAAAAGGCAAGAACGCCATCAAGGTGGTAGCTGTCGATGAAATTACCGGCCAAGCGATTTCGCCAATACCCACTTTTGAAGCCGTTACCCGATCCATTCCTTTTTTCATATTGGCAAAAACATTGTCGACCACCACAATACCGTCATCGACTAACATTCCTAATCCCATAACCAATCCAAACAATACCATCGTGTTCAACGTTAACCCTAAAGCCGAAAGTATGGCAAACGCAATCATCATGGACAATGGAATCGCCGCCCCAACGAACAAGGAATTTCTCAGTCCCATCGTAAACATCAACACAATCATAACTAGGATAATCCCGAAAATAATGTGATTCGATAATTCATCCACCTGATGTTCCACACGAGAAGATTGGTCGTTGGTCAATTCAATTTTTAGATTTTTTGGCAAATAGGAACTTTGTGCTTTTTCTATTCGTTCTTTCACCTGTTCGATAGCCGAAATCATATTTTGACCCGAACGTTTTTTTACGCTCAACATCACGACTTCGTTTCCTTTTTCACGAGCATAAGTCGTTTTTTCTTTCTCTTTGAAACTGACTATCGCAATATCTTTTAGGTAAACCGTTCCTCCAAACGATTTTACAACGATGTTTTCCAACTCTTTTGGGTCTTTGATTTCACCCACAATCCTGATGTTGTTTCGAGAACCTTGCGACACCAAATTCCCTCCGGAAAGGGTCATGTTTTCATATTTAACCGCATTCTGGATTTCGTCGAAAGTCACTTGGGCAGCAGTCATTTTAAAAATATCCACCGCAATTTCTACCTCTTTGTCATCTACCCCTAGAATATCTACTTTTTTCACTTCGGAGATTTCTTCCAAGTCGTCTTGAATTAATTCGCCGTATTTTTTAAGTTGTTGCGTGGTGTAATTTCCTTGAAGATTGATGTTTAGAATAGGCACTTCCTCAGAAATGTTCAATTCAAAAACATTGGGTTCCACTTTGCTTCCGTTGTCCAAATTAGGCCAATCCGTGTTGGCTTTGGCATTATCAACCTTGTCCTTGATTTTTACTTTGGCTGCATCAATCGTGACATCATCGTCAAACTCGGCGATAATCATTCCATAATCTTGAAATGAACTCGAAGTGACTTTGGTAACTCCACTGATGTTTTTGATTTCTTTTTCTAATGGTTTGATGATTAATTTCTCCACGTCTTCGGCTGAATTTCCAGGAAAAACAGAAGAGATGTACACTTTATTTTCGATGATTTCCGGAAAATCCTCGCGGGGCATTGTGATATAGGCGTAAACTCCCGTAATTACAATTAAGGCAGTTAAGATATAAACGGTAACTCGATTGTCGACAGCCCAATTTGAAATGCCGAATTGTTTGTTTTTGTGTGACATGTTTTGTTGTTTGTTGTAGGTTATAAGTTTAGAAGGTTATAAGTTTAGAAAATGATGTTTTTAGAACTTCCGTCTAAACTTCTAAACAAATAACCTTATAACCTTTTCTAAAAATTTAATTTCATCCCGTCAGAGATAGTATTTGCCCCTTCGGTAACAATAATGGCCTCGGCAGTTAATCCGCTTAAAATTTCAGTTACATTATTAGAGGATTGACCTAGTTTTACAATTACCTTCTTTGCAGTTCCCGTTTTTCCACTCACGTTTATGGCGGTGTAAACAAATTTATTTTTCTCACCATCTTCCTGAATCACGTTTGTAGGTACCACAATTGCACTTTTATTGATATAATCGGTAATTTTAAGATTGGCCACTTGGTTGGGACGCAATAAATTTTCCGGATTTGGGACACTCACTTCGATACCAAAACTACGGTTGCTAGGATTCACGAAATTCCCAATCTGACGTACTTTTCCTTTGTAGGTTTTTCCTAAAGAAGTCAGTAAAACTTCAACTTCAGTTCCTACTTTTAGTTTGCCAATGTACGTTTCTGGAACAGATGTCGAAACATACATATTCGATAAATTTACTATTCGCATTAATCCTTGTTGGCTCGGCGCCACAACCTGCCCTTTTTCTACAAAAACCTCATCAATTGTTCCCGTAAAAGGGGCTTTTATGATTGTTTTTTCCAATTGGGCCTTGATTTGTGCAACCCCTCTTTGGGCAGATATCATTTGTGTTTGAGCTTGTAAATACTGCATTTCAGAACCAATTTTTTGACTCCAAAGATTTTTTTGACGTTCAAAAGTGGTTTTTGCCAAAGCATATTGGTTTTCTAAACTCGCCACTTGCTGGCTTAACCCGGCATCGTCAATTTTTCCGAGAACTTGCCCTTTCGAAACTCTTTGTCCCGCTTTAACGTTCAATGAAACCAAGGTTCCTTGAAATTCTGGTTGAACCAAAATGTTTTCTTTGGTATTTACGCTTCCTTGAATTTCAAGATAATGAC
>JBIKPM010000004.1:0-20745 GCA_044357435.1 Flavobacterium sp.
AATTGAAAAAACTAGAAACTCCAACGTATTTAATTTCCGGAATTGTCAGAAAAAACCAATTGTTTTTTAAATGGTACGGCGGATTTTACAGAACTGCTTTGAACACTTTTACTTACTTTTTTGTGCAAAATGAAAGTTCTAAAAAACTGTTGTTGGAATTAGGCAAAACAAACGTTGCAATTTCAGGAGATACGCGTTTTGACAGGGTAAGTTCAATTTTGGAAAAAGACAATTCTTTGGATTTTATTGAGGCATTCAAAAACGACACATTAACGATTGTTGCAGGAAGTTCGTGGCCAAAAGACGAAAACATATTAATCGATTATATCAATCAAACTTCCGAAAAAGTCAAATTTATCATTGCTCCGCACAACATAAAAGGCGAACAAATTCAGGAATTACAACATTCTATTACCAAAAAAACCGTCTTGTTTTCGGAAAAAGAAGCTAAAAATCTGGCAGATTTTGACGTCTTCATCATTGATACTATCGGAATTCTGACCAAAATTTATAGTTATGCCGACATTGCTTACGTAGGCGGAGGTTTTGGGAATCCAGGTGTTCACAACATTTTGGAACCCGCTACTTTTGGGGTTCCGATTGTTATTGGTCCCAACTTTTCTCATTTTGCAGAAGCGACGGCTTTGGTAAATATGGGCGGTTGTGTATCCATTTCAAACAAAAATGAGCTTGTTGATGCTTTTTCCAATTTGATTGCCAATGATGACATTCGACACGAAAAAGGACATATTTGCAGCACTTTTGTACAAATGAACAAAGGAGCGACGAGCATTATAATGAAGAGCATCCATTAACTTAAATTAGTCAAATTTTGTAGTTCAAAGCTTAAAAAAACAGTCAAAAAGGAATAATCGCACTACAAAACTAGCAGTTTAATAGTAAATAAACCCTGACAACTTTATTGCACAACTGGATTAATAGTTATAATTACATTCCCAAAAAAGCTTCTCACAAGGCTATTTTTGGTTTAATTGCTCCAAAATTTATATGATTCTTTTTTTGTTGTATGAATTGAGATGAAAGGGAATAGCCGAAATGAATATTATTTTTCAAAAAAAATATAAAAAAATATTTTAACTATTAAAAAATTTATATCTTTGCCACGAATTAATAATTAACCTTTTATAATTAAGTAAGATGAAAAAAGTACTTTTAAGTTTAGCCGTTGTTGCTGTTTTGACTGTTGTATCATGTAAAAAAGCTGAAGCTCCTGCTGAAGAAGTAGCTGTTGACACTACTGCTGTAGCTGTTGATACTGCTGCTGTAGCTGTTGATACTGCTGCTGTTGTTGCTGATACTGCTGCTGTTGCAGCTCCAGAAGCTAAGTAATTTTAAATTACAGAAAAAATAAGCTACGCATTGCGTGGCTTTTTTTTGTTCCATATTGAAAATTTTTGGACTATTTTTCGAATAACTTGATAAAACCCATCAATTGGACATTTGTAAGAAAAACAAAAAAGCCATTGCACGATAAAAGTGTAATGGCTTTTTTTGTTAAATGAAAATATATCTGTTTTAGTTATTGACCGTAGACTTACTAATCTCAAACAGTTTTAGACAATAAAAAAAACCGCAAAGAATTAACAATTAAGTCTTTACGGTTTAACAAAGTACTCAGAGCGGGACTTGAACCCGCACGAACATTGCTGTTCACTGGATTTTAAGTCCAGCGTGTCTACCAATTTCACCATCCGAGCAGTATGGTTTTGAGCGAAAAACGGGGCTCGAACCCGCGACCTCGACCTTGGCAAGGTCGCGCTCTACCAACTGAGCTATTTTCGCATTTTCATTATAAAAAAGAACACAATACTTGTATCATATTGCGGATGCAAATTTAATACATTAATTCAATTAAACAAGCCTTTTTTACAAAAAATATCTAACCAAAAGCTAAGCTTCTGATAACCCAAACTTTAAAACAATTTAAGCTATTTCTTAGTCAACATCCTCTTAATTTCGTTAAGTTTCATCAAGGCTTCCATCGGCGTGATTGTATTTATGTCCAAGCTTAAAATCTCGTCCTTGATTTCTTCCAATAACGGATCGTCGAGATTAAAGAAACTCATTTGCATTTGCTCTTTCGTTGATTTAATTCCGCTCAAGGCTTCGCTAGAATGGTCTTTTTCTAATTTTTTCAAAAGTTTTTGTGCTTTCAAAATCACAATTTGCGGCATTCCCGCCATTTTAGCCACGTGTATTCCAAAACTATGAGCACTTCCTCCTTTTACCAGCTTTCGAATAAAAAGAACGGTGTCTTTCAATTCTTTCACGGAAACATTGTAATTCTGTATTCTCGGTAAGGATTCGCTCATTTCATTCAATTCGTGATAATGCGTTGCAAATAATGTTTTAGGCTTTGATGGATGTTCGTGCAAAAACTCCGCAATTGCCCAAGCGATAGAGATTCCATCATAAGTACTGGTTCCTCGTCCAATTTCATCCAACAGCACCAAACTTCTATCGGAAATATTGTTCAAGATAGAAGCTGTTTCATTCATTTCGACCATAAAAGTGGATTCTCCCATCGAAATATTGTCGGAGGCTCCTACTCTGGTGAATATTTTATCTATAATTCCCATCCTAACACCATCTGCAGGGACAAAACTTCCCATTTGAGCCAAGAGTACAATTAAGGCAGTTTGACGCAAAATAGCCGACTTCCCGGACATATTGGGTCCCGTAATCATTATCAGTTGCTGCGTTTCTCTATCCAAGAAAACATCATTGGCAATATAAGGCGTTCCAACGGGCAATTGCTTTTCGATAACTGGATGCCTTCCGTTTTTAATTTCCAGTTCGTATGTTTCGTCTAATTCTGGAGAGACATATTTATTTTCGATGGCCAATTGCGTGAAAGAACACAAACAATCCAGCTGCGCTACTAAGTTTGCATTCATTTGAACCGGCTTGATATAAGTAGCAATCCAACTGACCAATTGTTCGAATAACTCGACTTCAATTTTATGAATTTTTTCTTCGGCGCCCAGAATTTTAGTTTCGTATTCTTTTAATTCCTCTGTGATATAGCGTTCCGCATTGACCAAAGTTTGTTTTCGAATCCATTCTACTGGCACTTTATCTTTATGCAAGTTTCGAACCTCAATATAATATCCAAAAACATTATTGAAGGAAATTTTCAAGGAAGAAATTCCTGTCAATTGCGATTCTCTTTTTTCGATTCCTTCCAAGAATTCTTTCCCCGAAGTAGAAATGGCTCGTAAGTCATCTAATTCCACATTGATTCCCTTGGCAATCGCATTTCCTTTGGCAATAGCCACGGGAGCATCTTGATTTAAAACGGATTTAATTTTTTCGCGTAACAAATCGCAACTGTGCAGGCTGTCGCCAATAACTTTTACGGCCTCTTGCGGACTTTCTAACGCCAAGGTTTTTATTGGAATAATGGCATCCAAAGACTCCTTCAAATAAACTACTTCTCGAGGCGATACTTTTCCAGCGGCAATTTTAGAAATCAAACGTTCCAAATCCGAAATTTGCTTGATTTGCTTTTGGATATTTTTTAAAACATCCTGATTCTCTTTCAAATAAGAAACCACTTGATGCCGACTTTGTATTTTATTACTGTCTTTCAAAGGAAGAGCCAACCAACGTTTTAACAAGCGACCACCCATTGGCGAAAGCGTTTTGTCAATCACATCGAGAAGCGTGACCGCATTTGGATTATAACTGTGATATAGTTCGAGGTTGCGAATAGTAAACCGATCCATCCAAACATAATCATCTTCGGCAATACGTTGAATCGAAGTGATATGTTGCACTTTATTATGCTGTGTTTCAGATAAATAATACAAAATAGCTCCGGAAGCAATTATCCCTTCCTTTAACTCTTCAATTCCAAAACCCTTCAAAGAAACCGTCTGAAAATGCTTTGTCAATATTTCAAATGCATAGTCTTCTTTATAAATCCAGTCTTCGAGATAAAAACTATGATAGTCGTCTCCGAAAGTTTCCCGGAAATTATTTTTGTTGTTCTTTGGAATTAAAACTTCGCTTGGACTGAAATTCTGCAACAGTTTGTCAATATATTCTGCATTACCCTGAGCAGTTAGAAACTCTCCGGTAGAAACATCCAAAAACGAGATTCCTATAGATTTATTGGCAAAATAAATGGCCGCCAAGAAATTATTGGTTTTAGATTGCAAAACCTCATCATTCATAGAAACACCTGGGGTCACGAGTTCCGTAACACCACGTTTCACTATTGTTTTTGTCATTTTCGGATCTTCGAGTTGATCACAAATTGCAACGCGAAGTCCTGCTTTGACCAATTTTGGCAAATACGTATTCAAGGAATGATGCGGAAAACCAGCCAAAGCTGTTTCCGTTTCAGAACCTGCACCGCGTTTGGTCAAAACAATCCCAAGAATTTTTGAGGCACGGACTGCATCCTCCCCAAAAGTTTCATAAAAATCACCTACTCGAAACAACAAACAAGCATCGGGATACTTCCTTTTGATCTCGTTATACTGCTTCATTAATGGGGTTTCCTTGACCAATTTCTCCTTAGATGACAAAATTTAATTTTTTATATTTTATAGAAAGCGAATTTATATATTTTATGGCTAATAAATGAGCACTCTGAAATTTAAAATATTTTTAAGTAAAATTTAAGATGGAATTTCGATTTTTTATATAAATTTGTGAAAATAAATTATAAAACAAAAAAAAAATGAAAAAAATAGTTACGCTTTCAATAGCACTTTTAGCATTTACTTTTTCTAATGCACAAGAAACAGCAAAAATCAAAAAAACCGTAAAAAAAACAACAACAGCTGCTGCCAAAGTTGCAGCAACAAAAGTAGAAGGTGCTGGAATGGTTTTTGACGCTGAGACTATCGATTATGGTACCATTGAACACAATGCTGATGGGGCTCGCCAGTTTTCATTTACAAATAATGGCAACAAGCCACTAATCATAACAAATACGCAAGGATCTTGTGGCTGCACTGTACCTACTACTCCGAAAGAGCCAATTGCTCCTGGAGCAAAAGGAGTTATTGGAGTAAAATATGCTACAGACAGAGTTGGTGCATTCACAAAAACAGTAACTGTAACGTCAAATGCAGCAGGTCAAGCTACAAAAGTACTTACTATAAAAGGTACTGTTTTACCAGATCCGACACCAGCGGCTCCAGCTGTTAAATAATATGTACATCAAAACACTAAGGCTTCCTAAAATTAGGAAGCCTTTTTTTTTATAATTAATTGTGAATTAACATGAGAAAACTGGAAAACAGCGAACTCGAAAGAAAGTCAATAGAATCCTTTAAACGGTCCGAAAAAACACCCCTTATTTTAATACTGGATGATATAAGGAGTTTGCATAATATTGGCTCGGTATTTAGAACGGCTGATGCCTTTTTAATTGAAAAAATAGTTTTGTGCGGGATAACCGCCACTCCTCCAAATAAAGAAATTCATAAAACGGCACTCGGAGCAACAGAGACCGTTAAATGGGAACACAATAATAATGTTCTTGAAGTTATCGAAAATTTAAAAAAAGAAAGCGTTATGGTTCTTGCCATCGAACAGGTAGAAAACGCGGTTTTCCTTCAAAATTTTAAAGTGGAGAATGACAAAAAATACGCCTTAGTTTTTGGCAACGAAGTCTATGGAGTGTCCCAAGATGCAGTTGCATTATGTGATGGCTGCATCGAAATTCCGCAGTTGGGAACCAAGCATTCATTGAATATTTCGGTAAGTGCAGGAATAGTGGTTTGGGATTTGTTCCAAAAATTGAATTGGGTAAAATAAAAAAAAACGTCAAAAATCAGTACTTTTATAGAATGAAAAATTATGTTATTTTTAAAATAATTTTAATTCCATTATTCTTCTTTCCGAAGACAATTTATGCAATTGATCCTCCTGCAATTAAAGCAACCGGAAATCAAATTTATTGCCCCGGAACCTCTTTAAGTATTGTAGAAACTATAACTATAATACCTGACCCCAATGGGCTAACCACCGATGCGATTAGTATACAAATCTCTTCGGGTTATATTGTTGGACAAGATCTATTAATACTTACTGGCACTCATCCAACAATTTCAAATAACTGGATTCCAACAGAAGGAAAACTGAAATTATATAGTACCTCTGGAATCAAAATTCCCTATACCGATTTTGAAGCTGCCATTGCCGATGTCAAATTCAACACTTCCTCAGCTTCACCGTCAGGAACTAGAACTTTTTCCATTAATCTAGGAACGGGACAATTGAGTTATTTGCCCAGGAACAAGCATTTTTACGAATATGTTCCCTTTCCTGGAATCACTTGGACAGATGCAAAAACAGCTGCGCAAACAAGAAGTTATTATGGCTTGCAAGGTTATCTAGCCACCTTGACAAGTGCAGATGAAGCCCAATTAGCCGGCGCACAAGCACCGGGAAATGGCTGGATTGGAGGAAGTGATTCTGAAACAGAAGGCGTCTGGAAATGGGTTACTGGACCAGAATCAGGCACTGTTTTTTGGAACGGAGTAGCAAATGGCTCAACCCCAAATTTTGCTTTTTGGAATACTAGTGAGCCAAATAGCTTAGGTGATGAAGATTATGCACATGTTAAAGCTCCTGGAGTTCCAGGAATTTCAGGGTCTTGGAATGACCTACAATTAGGTGGTGATTCATTTGGAGATTATCAGTCAAAAGGATATATTGTAGAATATGGAGGAATGGTAGTGGGTGATGTTGATAATATTCAGATTTCGGCAAGTACATCAATGAAAATGTCACAATTAACAGTTACAGCCCCTATTCCTATTTGTAGCTCACAATCGATTACACTTCAGGCAAGCTCAACGTCTAATATAATAAAATGGTATGATGCAGTGACAAATGGAGATCTACTACAAACCGGCAACAACTATACTACCCCTACATTAACCACAACAACAACTTATTATATTGATAACGGATGTCTAAATAGAATTCCAATTGTGGTAACTGTAAATACAATTCCAATTATTACATCGACAAATACTCCAGTTTATAGATGTGGTGCAGGAAGCATAGTGCTTAAAGCAAATTCCAATGTTGGAATTATAAATTGGTATGCAAATGCAATAACAACAACTATTGAAGCAACGGGAACCAGTTTTACAATCCCAAATATAACTGCAAGCACTACTTATTATGCCGAAGCCTTTAACAACGGATGCAGCAATGGAATACGGATTCCTGTCAATGTTTTTGTTTACACTCTTCCAATAGTTTCAGATCAAGAAGTCACTAAGTGCAAATCTTTAAGTGTCGAACTTGACGCTTCACTTCACGGAATGTCCTATTTGTGGTCAACCGGAGAAACAACACAAAAAATTACAGTTTCAACTTCTGGAATTTATACTGTGGATGTTACAAGTCCCGTTCCGGAAAATTGCACCAACACAAAAAAAATCACTGTTATGGAACACAAAATTCCTGAAATAGATAGTGTTATTGTCAGTGAAACTTCGGTCGTGATTTATTTAAAAGAAGAAGACGTTTATTTTGAATATTCAGTTGACGGAATTAATTATCAAAGTTCGAATGTATTTTTTAATGTGCCGAGCGGTTTGCAAACAGCTTATGTAAGAGAAATTAATTTTTGCAGTAATGACAGTCAAACATTTATTGTTTTGATTGCTCCTAAATTTTTCACTCCAAACGGTGACACTTATAATGATTTTTGGGAAATAAAAGGATTAATTAATTATCCACAGGCCCAAGTAAGTATTTTTAACCGGTACGGAAAATTAATTTCAGTCTTAAACACAATCAAAACAACGTGGGACGGAATGTTTAATAAATATCCTTTACCTGCTGATGATTACTGGTATGTTTTAAAAATAGATGAAACCACACCCGAAAAAAGAGGTCATTTCTCTCTAAAAAGGTAAATTAAAGTAGTACTATTATTTTATTATTTTTCTTTGGATTTCTTCCAAAACAAAAACATAATCTTCCTGATTTTTTACAAAATCCCTATTAGAAACATCAATAATCAGAACATTCAATTCGGTTTGTAATTTGATATAATCCAAATAACCACTATTGATTTTGTCCAGATAATCCGCAGGGATTTTCTGTTCATAGCACCTGCCTCTTTTCTTTATATTTTGCAACAAACGCTCTGAATTTTGGTATAAATAAACATACAAATCCGGTTTTGGCACTTCCCTGTTAATCATGTCAAACAATGTGCGATACAGTCGATATTCGTCTTCGGTCAAGGTGATTTTGGCGAAAATTAAGGATTTAAAAATATGGTAATCGGCTACGATAAATTCTTTAAACAAATCAAATTGAGCTAAATCATCCGAAAGTTGTTTGTATCTATCGGCAAGGAAAGACATTTCAAGCGGAAACGCATAGCGACTTTGGTCTTCGTAAAACTTGGGTAAAAAAGGATTGTCGGCAAAGGGTTCCAATACCGTTTTGGCATTAAAATCTTCAGCAATTCTGGTCGTTAAAGTAGTTTTCCCTGCCCCTATATTTCCTTCAAAGGCAATGTAATTAAATTGCTCTAAAGGAATGCTATCCAATGGATTATCTAAATCTTGAATTAGGGCACAAATACTTTGGTCTGGCGTCATTTCAATCAATTCTGCTATATTTTTATGAAAAACCGGATGTACCCAGTTCAAATTCAAGTCTAGCATAGGCAACAAAACAAATCTTCTGTTTTGCATCAATGGATGTGGAATTTGCAGATTCTCAGAATCAATAATTACCTCATCAAAAGCAATCAAATCAATATCAATAATCCGGGATTGATATCCCAATGAATCACCTCGAACACGACCTAGTTGTTTTTCAATCTTCAAAATTTGTGACAAAATTATATCTGCGGAAGCAAAAGTATGAATAACCAACGCGCAATTATAGAATGCATCGCTATCAAAACCCCAAGAGGGTGTTTCATATAACTTTGAAACCTTGATTATCGTTCCGATTTCCTGATGTATCAATTCAAGGCAATGCTGGATGTTTCGAAGACGATTTCCTTGATTGCTGCCTAGAGATAAAACGACCTGATGTTGTGATTTCATATTAACCACAAATTAACAAAACAATTTTAGAATAGAACTATATTTGTAGGGGAGTTAATAAAAATTTTAGCCTTAAATTTGTATCGTCTTAACTCTTTTTACAACTTATAAAAACAGAATTATGAAATTTTTAGGAAATGTTTTGGCTACCATTGTGGGCTTATTTGTTTTTTTTATGTTGTGCTTTTTTGGAATAGTGATTATTGCTATGGTTTTTGGAGGTAATGCCGAAATCGTTGAAGTGAAAAGCAATTCAGTAATCGAATTGAACTTGGAACACATTAAAAACGATTATGCCGGTAAATACAAAGATCCGTGGATGACCATTCTAACTGATGGAGAAAAAGTTGGACTTGTAGATATTATCTATGCCATCGGAAAAGCAAAAACGGACGACGACATCAAGGGAATCTCCATTTTAAATGATGAATCAGAATTGGGAATAGCACAAAGAAAAGCATTGCGTGATGCCTTGGAAGACTTTAAAAAATCAGGAAAATTTGTTATGGCCTATGCCAATTCTTTTTCCCAAAAGGAATATTATTTAAATTCTGTCGCCAACACCATTTATTTGAATCCTGTTGGAGAAATGGATTTCAAAGGATTATCGGCCGAAGTGATGTATTTCAAGGACTTTGAAGATAAAACGGGCGTCAAAATGGAAGTAATTCGCCATGGCAAATACAAAAGTGCCGTTGAGCCTTTCCTAGAAAACAAAATGAGCGATGCCAACAGGGAACAAATTTCGGCCTTGTTGAATTCGGTTTGGAATTCCATCACAGCTGATATTTCAAAAAGTAGAAATATTTCCGTGGCAAAACTGAACGAAATTGCCAACGGACTTCTTGCCAGAACCCCAGAAATGGCAAAATCACAGAAATTGGTTGACATCATAGCCTATGAAGACGTGTATCATAATGCTATTAAAAAATCCTTAAAAGTGGATAAGGATAAAGACTACAACAAAGTAAGCCTTGTCGATTACGCCAGAAAAATGACGACGATTTCTAAAGACAGTCGCACCAAGGACAAAATTGCGATTATATATGCTCAAGGACAAATCAAAAGCGGTGAAGGGGATGTTGATGTGATTGGCGAAGGAGCCATGCGTCGCTCCTTATCCGAAGCCAGAAAAGATGAAAATGTAAAAGCTGTAGTACTTCGTATCAATAGTCCAGGGGGAAATGCATTGACATCAGATTTGATTTGGAGGGAAATCGAATTAACCAAAAAAGTAAAACCAGTGGTGGTTTCTATGGGAAATTATGCCGCATCCGGCGGTTATTATATTGCGTGTAATGCCAATACAATTTTTGCTGAAAATAATACTATTACCGGTTCTATAGGAGTTTTTGGTATGCTGCCCAACTTTGCTCCGTTAGCAACCAAAATTGGCTTGCACTCAGAGCAAGTAAAAACGCATGAAAATGCAGCGGACTATAGCCCATTTTTACCATTAGACGAAAAATTTAAAACTGTTACTCAAGAAAGTGTGGAACAAGTATACAAAACCTTTGTGACCCATGTAGCCCAAGGAAGAAAAATGACCTTTGCTCAAGTGAATTCCATTGCACAAGGAAGGGTTTGGTCTGGATCAGAAGCTAAAAAAATTGGGCTTGTGGATAAAATTGGAGGAATAGATGACGCCATTCAGGAGGCCGCAACATTGGCAAAAATAAAAACATACAACACCCAAAATTTCCCGGAATTCGAGAAAAACATTAATGATGTTTTAGAACATTTGCCATTTGCAAAATCTAAAGAATCCTTCATTAAAGAAGAATTAGGAGAGAAAACCTATGAAATAATGGAACAAATAAAAAAAGTGCAATCTCAAAAAGGAGTTCAAGCCATGCTGCCTTTTGAAATTAATATCCAATAAAACTAAATCATGCTGAAAAAAATTTTAAAAATTGTTGGAGTTCTAATTGTATTGTTGGTAGCCGCTTTATTCAGTATCCCCTATTTTTTCAAGGATGAAATAAAAGCTAAAATCGCCCAAACCATCAACGAAAGTGTGGATGCAAAAGTTTCTTTTGCAGACGCGGATTTGAATCTGTTTAAAAATTTCCCCAATGCCAATGTGACTTTAGACAAACTGGTTATTATCAACAAAGCCCCATTTGAAGGCGATACGCTGATTTCACTAGGCGAATTGAACTTGCAACTGTCTATCAAAGAACTTTTTAAAGGGAAAAACGAACCTATGACTATTGAAGGGATTTCGTCTAAAAATGGATTAATAAACATCATTTTTAATAAAGACGGGATTGGGAATTTTGACATTGCCCTAAAAGATAAAAAGAAGGAAGATGATAACAAAAGCAAACCATTAGCTTTGAAAATACAAAATTATAAAATCGAAAATTATACTTTTCGCTATTTTGACGAAAGTTCAAAAATAAAAATGACCATCGATAGCTTGAACCACGAAGGAACTGGAGATTTTGCGTCACAAAAATTAGATTTAAATACAAAATCGACAGCGAAAATCTCTCTTGAGATGGGCAAGGTGAGCTACATGAAAAATGTCTCCTTGGCTTTAGACGCCATTTTAGGAATTGATTTAGAGAAGAGTAAATACACTTTCAAGGAAAACAAAGCGCTAATCAATCAATTGCCATTAGAATTTGATGGATTTATTCAAATGGTTAACATAGGGCAAGAGTATGATTTAAAATTCAAAACGCCCACTTCCTCATTCAAAAACTTCTTGGGACTTGTTCCATCAGATTATACTTCGAGTTTAGATAACGTAAAAACGACGGGTGATTTTACCGTATTGGGTTTTGCCAAAGGACTATATTCAGACAAAACGGTGCCAAAATTCAATATTGAAATAGCGTCTAACAATGCTTCGTTTCAATATCCAAATCTACCTAAATCTGTTCGGAACATAATAATTGACACCAAAATCATCAACGAAACTGGTGTTTTGAATGACACTTACGTCAATCTTGACAAATTATCTTTTGCAATAGATCAGGATGTTTTCAATGCCAAGGCCAATATCAGGAATGTTACCCAAAACGCCTTGATAGACGCCGCTTTGAAAGGAACAATCAATCTAGGGAATTTATCAAAGGCCTATCCCATAAAATTAGAAAAACCCTTATCTGGAATTTTAAAAGCTGATGTAACCACCAAATTCGATATGCAATCCGTAGAAAAAAATCAATACCAAAACATTAATAATGCAGGAACAATGAGTTTGTCCGGCTTTAAATATACAGACGAAAATGGAAAAACGATTACTATTAGCAATGCTTTAGTTCAGTTTAATCCAAGTCAAGTCAATTTGAAACAATTTAATGTGACGACCGGAAAAAGTGACCTCAGTGTGACTGGAATTTTGGAAAATTTTTATGGTTTTATGTTCAAAAATCAAGAGTTAAAAGGAAATTTTAACATGAATTCCAATCAATTAGCCGTCAGTGACTTTATGACAACGGGCGAAAAAACTGCTACGGCGACCAAAAAAGCCGAAGCCATGAAGATTCCTACCTTCTTGAATTGTACACTTACCGCCAAAGCCAAAACTGTTTTATACGATAATCTGACTATGAAAGACGTTTCGGGGAAATTGGTTGTAAAAGATGAAAAAGTGACCTTAGAAAACGTAAAAACTTCTATTTTTGGAGGGACAATAGCTGTAAATGGAGCTGTTTCCACCAAAGGAAAAACGCCAACGTTCCTTATGAATTTGGGATTGACCCAAGTTGACATTTCACAATCCTTCACCCAACTGGAAATGCTAAAAAAAATAGCTCCAATTGCAGGAATCATTAACGGAAAAATCAATTCGACCATCAAATTGAACGGAAATCTTGACGCCACGGCACTTACCCCTGATTTAAAATCGCTCTCCGGTGATTTATTGGGACAACTTCTTTCCACTACCGTAAATGCCAAAAATTCAACCTTGCTGACCTCTTTGAGTTCCAATGTCAAGTTTTTGGATTTGAGTAAACTCAATTTGAATGATGTGAAGGCGGCACTTTCCTTCAAAGACGGAAAAGTAAACGTTAAGCCGTTTGACATCAAATACAATGAAATTAAAGCAACCATTGGCGGAAGCCACGGCTTTGACCAAAACATGAATTACAATGTGAAGTTTGATGTTCCAGCCAAATATCTTGGAACTGAAACCAATGCTCTATTATCGAAATTATCACCAGCAGATGCAGCGAAACTGGACAACATTCCAATAAACGCTTCATTAACAGGGAATTTTAGCAGTCCGAAAATTTCAACAGACATGAGAAGTGCGGTTTCAAATTTAACCAATCAATTAGTAAAACAACAAAAAGAAAAATTGGTTAAACAGGGAACTTCAGCACTGACGGACTTGATTACTAAAAATACCAAAAAATCAAGTGACACCACTAAAACTGGAACACAAAAAGAAGACATAAAAGCCAAAGCAAGTGATTTGCTAAACAGTTTGTTCAAGAAAAAGTAAAAAATAGAAGAATCCAAAATCCCATAATTTACTTTAGAAATCTTGTTTGTCTATCTCGTTATGTGATTACTCCGTCACTCGCGATGACAAAATAGGTGTTTTTATACCTCTATTCTTACCACATATCCTTCGGAGCTGCGGACATTGAAAACGGTGCCATCTTCAAAAATAAGATATTGCCCTTTTATTCCGGTAAGTTTCCCTTGAAAAATAGGTGTTTTTTCTAAACTCAAACTATTTATTTTTTTTGGATACTCTAATACGGGGAAATACATTTCGTATAAATCATTTTTTTGCGAATGGAAATATTCCTGTACTTCAGCCGGAATTAGGTTCTCGACTTTCAATCTTTCGGCGATTAAATCTACTTGTTCTACGTCATTTTGAAGCATTTTACGCCAATTGGTTTTATCGGCATAATGATTTTTCAATGCCACTTCTGTAATTCCTGCAAGATAGCGATTAGGAACTTCAACAATGGAAATCGCTTGGGCTGCGCCTTGGTCAATCCATCTTGTGGGCACTTGCGTTTTTCGGGTTACACCCACTTTCACTTCGCTGGATAATGCCAAATAAACAATATGTGGTTGCAATTGCACTTTTTCTTCATATGCCAAATCCCGATCCTGAATACCCAAATGTGCCGTGCTTAATTCAGGTTTCATAATCCAATCCCCAACCGCCGGACTCGAATAAAAACAGTCATAACAAAATCCTTGGCGGAATATTTTTTTCTTTTTGCCACAATTCAAACATTGGTAACCCTGAAAAGAAATTTCGACATTTTTGTTGAGTAATTGATTTACATTCAAAAAACTGTTCTCAAAAACCAAATAATATTGAATGGGCTGACCGAATTCGGTTTGCATTTTAGAAAGTACACCTTCGTAAGTCATTTGGAATTTAGGATTTGAGATTTAGGAATTATCCGTTAGAAAATCTATATTTTTTTATTATTTTTGATAAAGTTGTAAAGTTAGTATTTGTTCATCGATATTCAAATCCTAAATCCTAAATCCTAAAACTTAAATCAGAAATGCCACTATCAATAATCAATTCTTTTGCCTCATGGGTATTAAAGCAACGGATTCATCAGATGGAACTTTTCTTAAAGTATCCCAATGAAGTTCAGGAAGAATTGCTCATGAACCTGATTCGGGCTTCGGAAAATACGGTTATAGGCCAACAATATGACTATGCTTCGATTCATTCCTATACTACTTTTGCGGAGAGAGTTCCTGTTGTTACCTACGAAGAATTACAGCCTTTGATAGAACGCACTCGCCAAGGCGAACAAAATGTATTTTGGGAAACACCCATAAAATGGTTTGCCAAATCGAGCGGAACAACCAATGCCAAAAGCAAATTCATTCCCGTAAGCAACGAAGCCCTAGAAGATTGTCATTACAAAGGAAGTAAAGATTTGTTGTGTTTGTATTTGAACAACAATGAAGACTCCGAACTGTTTTTAGGGAAAAGTCTTCGCCTTGGAGGAAGTTCCCAAATATATGAGGACAATCATACTTTTTTTGGAGATTTGTCAGCTATATTAATCGAAAATATGCCTATTTGGGCAGAATTCAGCAGTACTCCCAATCACAAAATCTCCTTGATGAGCGATTGGGAAACAAAAATTCCCGCAATTATCAATGAAGTAAAAAACGAAAATGTGACGAGTTTTGCCGGAGTTCCTTCTTGGATGCTGGTTTTAATGAACAAATTACTCGAAGAAACCGGCAAAGGAAATTTGTTGGAATTATGGCCCAATCTCGAAGTGTATTTTCACGGTGGCGTTAGTTTTGAACCGTATCGAGAACAATATCAAAAGATTTTGCCTAAAAAAGATTTCAAATACTATGAAATATATAATGCTTCCGAAGGTTTTTTTGCCATACAGGATTTGAATGATTCCAGTGATTTATTGCTAATGCTGGATTATGGCATTTTCTATGAATTCATTCCGATGGAAACTTTCGGAACTCCAAACCAAAAAACCATCCGTTTGGTAGATGTGGAACTTTTTAAAAATTATGCTATTGTCATTACCACAAATTCCGGGTTGTGGCGTTATTTGATAGGTGACACGGTGCGTTTTACTTCCTTAAACCCCTATCGAATTCGGGTGACCGGGAGAACCAAACATCACATCAATGTTTTTGGCGAAGAATTGATGGTCGAAAACACCGATCAAGCCATTGCCAAAGCCTGCCAGATTACCGGAACCGAAATAGTGGATTATACCGTGGCTCCAGTTTTCATGAAAGACAAGGATAAAGGTGCACACGAATGGATGATTGAATTCAAGAAAAAACCAGAGGACATTACCGTTTTCCAAAAAGTATTGGACGAAACCTTACAATCTCTAAATTCTGATTATGAAGCCAAGCGATTCAATAATATGACTTTAAATCCCTTGATAATCAATATGGCCAGACCTAATTTATTTTATGATTGGTTAAAAGAAAAAGACAAATTGGGAGGCCAACACAAGATTCCTAGATTATCGAACGAAAGAGATTATTTGGAACAATTGAAAAATATGCAGATAATCGTAAATCAATAAAATGAAAAAAATACTTTTAATCTTGTTTGTAGTTTCATTTTTTATTTCTTGCGGACCGCATAGAATGGGTTGTGGTCCAAGGAGAATTTGTAACACCCCAGAAAAGCAAATTCTTGACAAATTCAAACTGAATCACAAAACAGAAATAATAAAAATTTAACAAAAAAATCCCGTATAATAAAATACGAGATTCTGTTTTTATAGGTAATGTACTGAAAAATAGTTGGTGGATTTTAAAAAAATAAGTTGTAATATTATCTACTCCTGCATCATATCAATATGCCTGTCGTGGTAGCCTAATAAATATAATATCCCGTCTAGACCTAGACTAGAGATCGAAGTAGCTGCATTTTCTTTCACTTTAGGTTTAGCATGAAAAGCAATTCCTAAACCTGCTAAATTCAGCATCGGCAAATCATTCGCTCCATCACCCACTGCAATGGTTTGGTTGATATGAATGCCTTCTTTTTCCGCAATGGCTTTTAGGTATTCGGCTTTTTTTGCACCGTCTACAATTTCGCCCAAATATTTACCCGTTAGTTTACCATTAATAATCTCCAATTGATTGGCATAAACATAATCAATACCTAATTCTTTTTGCAAATAATCACCAAAATAGGTGAAACCCCCAGATAAAATAGCCGTTTTATAACCATAATATTTTAAGGCTTTCATCAAGCGATGCGCCCCTTTTGTGATGGGCAAATTTACGGCCACATTATGCAGAACGTCTTCGCTCAAGCCTTCCAACAAAGCCATTCGCTTTTTGAAGCTTTCACTAAAATCAATTTCGCCGTTCATCGCCGATTCTGTTATGGATCTCACTTGCTCCCCTACTCCAGCAAGTTCTGCTAATTCATCTATTACTTCGGTTTGAATTAAGGTAGAATCCATATCAAAACACACCAAACGCCTGTTTCTTCTGTACATGTTATCTTCTTGAAAAGAGATGTCAACATCTAAATTTCCAGAGATTTCCATAAAACTGGCAGTCATCACCGTTTTATCGACAATAGTACCCGTCACGGATAATTGTACGCAAGAACGAGGGTATTCTTCTTTTTCGACGACTGAAGTTCTTCCGGTTAATCGTATGATAGAGTCAATATTCAAATTTTGATCCGACATTATTTTGGTCACAGCTGCCAATTGTGCAGCGGTCAAGGTTTCGCCCAAAACATTGATAATATAGCGTTGCTTGCTTTGTGCTTTTACCCAACTTTCATAATCTGGAATAGTAATTGGAATAAAGTTAACCTTGATTCCCAACTCATAGGCTTTAAACAATAAATCTTTCAAAACAGGTGCTGAACTGGACCCTGCTTTTATTTCAAATAAAATACCTAACGATAACGTGTCATGGATATCGGCTTGACCAATATCTAAAATAGTGGCATCATAAATGGCCAATATGGAAGTTAAGCCCGCCGTTACCCCTGGTTTATCCTGACCAGAAACTTTTAACAAAATAATCTCTTTATCCTGTTTTACCATTTTTATTGGTTTTAATTACAATGAGCAAAAATCGACAATCTATTGGTTATAAAAAAGGATATTGGTGGTTTTTTTGGGAAGAGGAAAATAGAGGATTGAACTTCTTTATTTTATACCAAACATAAATATAATATAGACCAATTTTGATAATTGTTTTTTTGCATTATATTTGGACCATATAATATATGTGTTTTGCATCAACATAAATTAAGAATACCTTAACAAAAATCACAAAATAAAAACCCTAACTTTATATGAAGCCTAAACGAAATTTAATATTTAAATAATTGACATGTAATACATTACACGAAAAATGAAAAACTTATAAAGATTTTAAATACATTAAATTTCTCAAGCATTATTATTAATTTAAAAAACTAAATATTATGAAATCATTTATTATTATTTTATTATTTTTTGGTTTTCTAACCTCCTCATATTCTCAAAAGAAACCACAGAAAGAAGAAGGGAGAATGGATATAATAAATTTACCAGAAATTGTTATTAAGAAAGCTGGAGCGGATTTTTCCGTTTATATTCCGGACAAAAATCCAGACAGCAATGTCAGGAGAGTTGAAGAAAAATTTATTGCCTATGACCTTGGAAAAGACTATGAAGGTTACGATGAGTATTTATTAATTATGCAAATAAAAAAAGGAACCCTAGCAGCAACTTATGACGAAAAAGGAAAATTAATTCGGGTTGTTGAAAATTATAAAAACGTAATACTTCCTAGTCAAGTGATTTATTCTGTTTACAAAAAATTTCCGGGATGGACAATCGTTAATGACAAATTCCTTTATACCCAAGAAGAAGGAGATATAATTAAAAAGCAATACAATCTTAAGATTAAAAAAAATAAAGAAGTTCGTAAATTGACAGTTCGTCCAAATGGCGAAATTGTAAAAGGTCTTTAGTACATTAAATTTATTATAAAGGCTGTCTAAAATATTTTGGACAGCCTTTTGTATTGTTAAATGAAATTTAAAACTAATAAACGTTTGCGTTATTATCAGCAACTATAAATGAAGTTTCATAGCCGCTGAAGGCTTTCAAATATGTCTTTACGGACGTGCCAAAAGCATCTCTCATATATCTTTTTCCATTACTTTTAAAATATCTTTTCACTGAACCAACACCTCCAAGATGTGCGGCAGCCAATATTCCGGACTCCGTAATCCTGATTCCATTGAGAATTCTTCCGTCATATTTCAAAATTTCGTCCTGCAATTCCCACTTATTTTTGGACAACAATGCAACAAATGCTTTTTCTTGCAATTTAGGGCTATCCAAAAATTCGGCACTATTATTAATTCCAACGGTTTTTAAGGTTTCCACGCCAAACTGGTATTTTCCCAAATACCCCAGAGAGTTAATTTTCCTATATTGTCCTTGAGATTCTTTGAAGCCAATTGCTTCTTTGTAACCAATAAAATACTTTGCTGTAAAAGGAACACCTAAATTAGTATATTCATTCTGTTTTTGAGATGGAAATAAGTAGTGGGTTCCATCTGTTTTATTTATAAGAAACCACTGGTTGGTATCTAAATCGAAAGGTTTAAAACCTGAGCTTAAAAAAGCGATAATTATTGTCAAACTGGTATAAAAAGACCATTTGTTTATCATAAATTGTTTTTCTTCTAAATGCTGTCCCATTAAGAAATTTCTGCATGCAAATATACGACAAAAATCACAAGTCTGAAAATCAAGCTGTTAAACTTTTCCAAAAACAAATAAATGGATTTTATAAAAACTTCCGAAGCCCTAGTGTTTATAATAGGTTACAGAAATCTAGCCCATATCTGATTTTGTCAAAAAAAGGGCATTAAAAACAAGTGTTTTAGGCCATTTTAGACAAAAATCGGAGTATAAATTAACCCGTTTTTATCCGAAAAAAGTCTATTTTGACAGCGAAATGAAGAAGTTTAAATCTAATTTTTTATCTTTTTACACCCTGATTGTTTATCCAATCAGAATATTTTTTGGCGTTTACATTGTGTTCCGCCAAAGTAGCAGCAAATTCATGGTACCCAAAATGTTCCACACTAGCACAAAAATAAATGAAATTGTGTTTTTCCGGATTCAAAACCGCCTCCAAAGCCGTAATGTCTGGCATTGCAATGGGTCCGGGAGGAAGCCCAATATTGACATAGGTATTGTAAGGGGAACTCATGGTCAAGTCATTATAAAAAACCCTTTTGATCACTTGCGAAAAATCATTTGACTTCTTTTTTATGGCATAGATTACAGTAGGATCAGCCTGAAGTGGCATTCCTTGCCTCATTCGATTCAAATAAACACCCGCAATTCTGGGTCTTTCGTCTTTTTTAACGGATTCTTTGTGCACTATTGAAGCCAAAATAGTGGCTTCAATTGGTGATAATCCTTGTTTTGCGGCTTTTTCTGTGCGTTCCTTATTCCAAAAATTACGGTATTCTTTTATCATTTTGTCTCGGAATTTTACAGCCGAAGTATTCCAGTAAATTTCATACGTATTCGGAATAAACATGGTCAAGATATTCTCATCCGTAAAACCATTTTCTTTCAAGAAAATAGAATCTTTAAAAGAAGTCAGCAATGACAAGCTATCCGCCTCAATTTGCGAACCTACTCTTCCTGCCAAATTCTCCAAACGCTCTTGGTTGTTGAAAGCCAAATTCACGGGAACATTGCTTCTCAAAGCTTTAACCAACTGATAACTATTCATTCCTTTGGAGAATAAAAACCGTCCTGGTTTTATATTTTCAGGATAGCTTCTTTTATCGGCTACCATTTCAAAACGATTGATATTTTCTACAAAAGGGGTAATTATATTCTTGACATCTTCATAAGTAGAGCCTGTCGGCACATAAACATAGAGTTCGTTTTCTGAAAATTTGGTATTTTTAGAAAAAATTTGATTTGCCACTATACCTCCATAAATCAGTAATCCTGAAATAAACGCAATAGCAACTATTGAAATGATTTTTTTTAAATTCAAAACTAAAATTTTAAAATTATTTATTGATTAATTGAAAAACGACTTCGTCTTTATAGACGCCATTTACCAATGTCCAGTCTTTTTTTGTTCCTGCTTTTTGGAAGCCAAATTTAGTAAAAAGTGCAATACTAGCATTATTTTCAATGCTAATATTTGCATACAATTGATGTAAATTAAG
>JBIKPM010000094.1:0-7271 GCA_044357435.1 Flavobacterium sp.
ATGTACCTGTTGTTGGTAAATCTGAAATTAGAAGAAGTCGTGATATGCACTGGTTGCGTATTGACAGGTATTATTCTTCTGAAGATACTTTTGCCGGTGACAACGAAAGAAAAGAAAATATTGCAGGTTTATCCAGTTCACTGTCCACTTTTAATGAAATGGAAAAAGCAGGGGATAATCCACAAGTTTCTTTTCAGCCTGTAATGTGTCAACATTGTAATCACGCTCCCTGTGAGACTGTTTGTCCTGTGGCAGCAACTTCACACGGTCGTCAGGGACAAAATCAGATGGCTTATAATAGATGTGTTGGGACTCGTTATTGTGCTAACAACTGTCCTTATAAAGTACGTCGTTTTAACTGGTTCTTGTACAACAAAAACAGCGAATTTGATTTCCATATGAATGATGATTTAGGACGTATGGTATTAAACCCAGATGTAAATGTTCGTTCACGAGGGGTTATGGAAAAATGTTCTATGTGTATTCAAAAAACACAAGCAACTATATTGGCAGCCAAAAATGAAGGAAGAGCAATTGTAGATGGAGAATTCCAAACAGCATGTTCTAGCGCTTGTACTACTGGGGCAATGGTTTTTGGAGATATTAACGACAAAGAAAGTCAAGTTGCCAAGTTAGTGGAAGACGATAGAATGTATCACTTATTAGAACATGTCGGCACTAAACCAAACGTGATTTATCATGTTAAAGTTAGAAATACTTAAAAAAATTAAAAATCAATTTAAAGGATTATGTCTCATATATACGACGCGCCCATTAGAAAACCTTTAATCATTGGTGATAAATCTTATCACGATGTAACAGTAGATGTTGCCGCACCTGTCGAAGGGAAGGCCAACAAGCAGTGGTGGATTGTATTTTCAATCGCATTAATAGCCTTCCTTTGGGGATTAGGTTGCATTGTTTACACTATTTCTACTGGTATCGGAACTTGGGGATTGAACAAAACAGTAGGTTGGGCTTGGGATATCACGAACTTCGTTTGGTGGGTTGGTATTGGACACGCGGGAACCCTGATTTCAGCAGTACTTTTATTATTCCGTCAAAGATGGAGAATGGCGATTAACCGTTCTGCAGAAGCAATGACTATTTTCTCCGTAATTCAAGCGGGTTTATTTCCAATTATCCATATGGGTCGTCCTTGGTTGGCATATTGGGTTTTACCGATACCAAACCAATTTGGGTCTCTTTGGGTTAATTTTAATTCCCCTTTACTTTGGGACGTATTTGCAATTTCGACTTATCTTTCTGTATCATTGGTTTTCTGGTGGACAGGTTTGTTACCCGATTTCGCAATGCTTAGAGATAGAGCAATCACCCCTTTTAATAAACGAATTTATTCTATATTGAGTTTTGGTTGGAGCGGAAGAGCAAAAGACTGGCAACGTTTTGAGGAAGTTTCCTTAGTCCTTGCAGGTTTGGCCACACCATTGGTGCTTTCGGTTCATACCATTGTATCTATGGACTTTGCTACTTCGGTTATACCGGGATGGCATACCACCATTTTCCCTCCTTACTTTGTTGCAGGAGCCGTGTTCTCTGGATTTGCGATGGTAAACACCTTGCTTATTGTTATGAGAAAAGTATCTAATCTAGAAGCTTACATTACTATACAGCATATCGAATTAATGAATATTGTAATCATGATTACAGGTTCTATTGTAGGGGTTGCTTATATCACGGAACTTTTTGTAGCTTGGTATTCTGGAGTGGAGTACGAGCAATATGCATTCTTGAATAGAGCTACTGGACCTTACTGGTGGGCATATTGGTCGATGATGACCTGTAACGTTTTTTCTCCACAATTTATGTGGTTCAAAAAATTAAGAACAAGCATTATGTTCTCATTCATTATTTCTATTGTTGTAAACATTGGAATGTGGTTCGAAAGATTTGTAATTATTGTTACTTCATTGCATAGAGATTACCTTCCTTCATCTTGGACTATGTTTTCCCCAACGTTTGTTGATATTGGTATTTTCATAGGAACAATAGGTTTCTTCTTTGTGTTGTTCTTGTTATATGCCAGAACATTCCCTGTAATTGCCCAGGCGGAAGTAAAAACAATATTGAAAGGAACTGGAGACAATTACATTAGAGAAAGAGCAGCAAATAAAGATTCACATCATGAGTAATAAAGTAATATACGCCATTTATAATGACGATGATATATTGATGGATGCCGTTAAGAAAACCCGTGCGGCCCACCATCATATCGAAGATGTTTTTACTCCATTTCCGGTTCACGGATTGGATAAAGCAATGGGACTTGCCCCGACAAGATTAGCTATTTGTTCCTTTATCTATGGTTTGTGCGGGCTATCATTTGGAACTTGGATGATGAACTACATTATGATCCAAGACTGGCCACAGGATATTGGTGGAAAACCAAGCTTTAGTTATATTCAAAATATGCCTTCTTTCGTGCCAATTATGTTTGAAGAAACTGTGTTTTTTGCCGCGCATTTAATGGTTATCACTTTTTATATGAGAAGCAGGTTGTGGCCTTTCAAACAAGCAGAGAATCCAGATGTAAGAACAACGGATGATCATTTCCTAATGGAAGTTGCGGTAAATGACAATGAAAAAGAACTCATTTCTTTTTTCGAAAATACTGGAGCGGTAGAAGTAAAAGTAATTGTAAAGAATTAATTGTCGATATGAAAAGTCTATATAAAATAACATTTGTAATTTGTATTACTATTTTAGTTTCGTCTTGTCATAATAATTCGAAGCCTAATTACCAATACATGCCTAATATGTATGAGCCGGTAAGTTATGAAACTTATCAAGAATCAAATGCGTTTAAAAACGGTAAAGAAGGTCAGCTTCCTCCTGCTGGAACACTCAAGAGAGGTTTCGAACCGTATGAATATGAAAATTCAATAGCGGGTTATGATTCGGCTAAATTAAACTTGAAATCACCCCTTGATTCAATTTCTGAAAAGGAGCATATTAAATCTAAGGAATTATACGAAATTTATTGTGCTATTTGTCATGGTAATGAAGGAAATGGTAAAGGAAAATTAGTGACTCAAGGAAAATTCCTTGGGATCCCAAGTTATAAAGATAGGATTATAACGGAAGGAAGTATCTTTCATGTACAAACGTACGGTTTAAATTCAATGGGTTCTTATGCAAACCAGTTGAATCAACACGAACGTTGGTTAATCGCATCCTATGTTTTAGAACTGAAAGCCAAATTATAATTGTAGAACAAAATCATCATAATAGATATGTATACATTTTCAAGTAAATTAAAAACATTTTCTCTAATCTTAATGGTCATTGGTCTTTTAGGAATTGGGTATGGTTTTATGTCTGCACCAAAAGATATTAAAGAAGTTGAGTCAATTCTTGCTTCTGATGCACATGGAAGTCATCATGAAGCCTCTAATTCTTCAGGCGAAGCGCATGCTGTAGGTGAAAAAGATAAAGTAAGCGCTGAAACTGAGCATAAAGAACATCTAGAACATGTTTTGCATCAATTGCAAAACAAACCATGGTCTGCATTGTATGTTGCCTGCATTTTCTTTATGTTGATTTCTCTTGGAGTTTTGGCATTTTACGCCATTCAACAAGTGGCTCAAGCAGGCTGGTCTCCAGTATTGTTTAGGGTAATGCAAGGGATAACTGCTTATTTGCCTGTAGGTTCCGTAATTTTTTTCATAGTATTGCTACTTTGTGGTTTACATTTTAATCACTTGTTTGTTTGGTTAGATCCTGAAGTTGTGGAAAATGATAAACTTATTCAGGCAAAGTCAGGATATTTGAATTTTCCTTTCTGGATTATTAGAGCGGCAATATTCTTAATTGGATGGAATCTTTACCGATATTTTTCCAGAAAAAATTGTTTGGCCCAAGATGAAGCAAAAGACGACAGTTTCTACAAAAAGAACTTCAAGATGTCAGCGGGATTTTTGGTATTCTTTATTGTTACAGAATCGATTATGTCTTGGGACTGGATTATGTCAATAGATCCGCATTGGTTTAGTACCTTGTTCGGATGGTATGTTTTTGCCAGTTTCTTTGTGAGTGGCATTACAACCATTTGTATGATTTCTTTGTATTTAAAATCAAAAGGATATTTGGAGCATGTCAACACCAGTCATATTCATGATTTAGCAAAATTCATGTTTGGTTTTAGTGTATTTTGGACTTACTTATGGTTCTCCCAATTTATGTTGATTTGGTATGCCGATATTCCTGAAGAAGTAACCTATTTTGTTACAAGAATTGAAGTTTTTAATCTTCCTTTCTTTGGCGCAGTTGTGATGAATTTCGTGTTTCCAATATTGATTCTAGTGAATACTGATTTCAAGAGAATCACATGGATATTAGTTATGGCCGGCACCGTTATTTTGTTGGGGCATTATGTTGATTTTTTCAACATGATTATGCCAGGAACAGTCGGTGACCAATGGTTTATCGGAGTTTCAGAAATTGCATCCCTTCTTTTCTTCCTTGGATTATTTATTTATGTTGTTTTCACTGCATTGACAAAAGTGCCGTTGTTGCCAAAAAGAAACCCATTCATAGAAGAAAGTAAGCATTTCCATTATTAATATTTAAAGAAAAATTAGATGACAAGTTTGTTGGTAATTATAGTTTTAGTTTTATTGGCTATTGCATTATGGCAATTGACTAAGATATTCGATTTGACTCAAGTTGGTGCAAATAAGGATGTTTCTCAAGTAGCTAATGATGAAGATAATAACACTCAGGGGTATTTGATGTTTGGTTTTTTGGCGTTCATTTACATTTTCACCATTTACGGATTGTTCGAATGGGGGCCTTTAGTGCTTCATACTCCTGCTTCAGAACATGGAAGTACGGTAGATAATCTAATGAATATTACTTGGGTTTTGATTTTTTTCGTGCAAGCCATAACACAAGTATTGCTGCATTACTTCGCCTTCAAATACAGGGGAAATAAAGATCAAAAAGCGTTGTATTTTTCCGATAGCACAAAATTAGAAGTGATTTGGAGTGGTATACCTGCAGTTGTTTTGGCGGTCTTAATCCTTTATGGATTGTATGCTTGGACCAATATTATGTTTATAGATGAAGATGAAGATACCGTCGTAATCGAATTATACGCTCAGCAATTCAAATGGAGTGCTCGATATTCCGGTACCGATAATGTTCTTGGAAAGGCTAATGTTAGACTTATTGAAGGCGTAAACACTTTGGGGGTTGATTTGTCTGACCCTAATGCACAGGATGATATTGTGGTCGCTGAATTGCACATCCCAAAAGGAAAGAAAATACATTTCAAAATACGTTCACAGGATGTCTTACATTCGGCTTATTTCCCCCACTTTAGAGCTCAAATGAATTGTGTTCCAGGAATGGTTACCGAATTTGCTTTCGAGCCGATTTACACTTCAGATGAGTACAGGAATTTGCCTTTCATGATAGAGAAAGTTGCTAATATTAATGCATTGAGAGCCAAGAAAAGCCTTGATCTTGTTGCAAAAGGAGAAACCGCTCTTGACCCGTACACTTTTGATTTTTTATTGCTTTGTAATAAAATATGTGGAGCCTCTCACTACAACATGCAAATGAAAGTAGTTGTAGATACTCCAGAGGATTATAAAAAATGGTTGAGTTCTAAACCTACATTGGTTCAAGAAGTCAAAACTGCCAATGCTCCGGCACCAGCCGAGGGTGGAATGGGAAAAGATTCCACTAAGGCCATTGATACTTCCGCTATTTCTAAAATAGCGATGAAATAATTATTTAAGAAAATTTAAAGTACACATATATGTCAGCAGAAGGTCACGATCACGCACAAGATCACGAACACGAACACCACCATAAAGACACTTTTATTACTAAATATATTTTTAGTATAGATCACAAAATGATTGCAAAACAATACTTGTTAACAGGTATTATTATGGGTGTTATTGGGGTTGCTATTTCTTTACTTTTTAGATTGCAATTAGCTTGGCCTGAACAATCTTTTAAAGTTTTTAGTATTTTTCTCGGCGACAGTTATGCGCCTGATGGTATTATGTTAAATGACAGGTATTTAGCATTGGTTACGATTCATGGAACCATAATGGTGTTCTTTGTTCTAACCGCTGCATTAAGTGGTACGTTTAGTAATCTATTAATTCCACTTCAACTGGGTGCTAGGGATATGGCATCGGGATTTTTGAATATGGTTTCCTATTGGTTATTCTTCCTTTCGAGTGTAATTATGGTCAGTTCTCTTTTTGTGGAATCAGGGCCTGCATCTGCTGGCTGGACTATATATCCCCCTTTGAGTGCATTGCCTCAAGCTATACCGGGTTCTGGAATGGGTATGACACTTTGGTTGGTTTCAATGGCAATTTTTATTGCTGCGTCCCTAATGGGTTCGTTAAACTATATAGTTACTGTTATTAACTTGAGAACAAAAGGAATGTCCTTTACTAGAATGCCACTTACAATATGGGCTTTCTTTGTTACCGCTATCATTGGTGTGATTTCATTTCCTGTTTTGTTGTCTGCTGCTTTGTTATTAATTTTCGATAGAAGTTTTGGTACTTCTTTCTTCTTGTCAGATATTTATATCGCTGGTGAGGTTTTACATTATCAAGGTGGTTCGCCGGTATTATTTGAGCACTTATTTTGGTTCTTGGGACATCCTGAAGTTTATATCATCTTGTTGCCGGCTCTAGGAATTACATCTGAAGTTATCGCCACCAATTCCCGTAAACCTATTTTTGGATACAGAGCGATGATTATGTCAATTATTGCAATTGCATTTTTGTCAACTATTGTTTGGGGTCACCACATGTTTATTTCGGGAATGAATCCATTCCTTGGTTCGGTGTTTACTTTCACCACTTTATTGATTGCAATTCCTTCTGCTGTAAAAGCTTTTAATTACATCACCACATTATGGAAAGGGAACTTGCAATTGAATCCTGCCATGTTGTTCTCTATTGGTTTGGTTTCGACTTTCATAACAGGTGGTTTAACTGGAATTATCCTTGGAGACAGTACTTTAGATATCAATGTGCATGATACTTATTTTGTTGTGGCTCACTTCCACTTGGTAATGGGTATTTCTGCTCTTTACGGAATGTTTGCCGGGATTTACCATTGGTTTCCAAAAATGTTCGGAAGAATGTTGAACAAAAATCTTGGATATGTTCACTTTTGGGTAACGGCTATTTGTGCTTATGGGGTATTTTTTCCAATGCACTTCATAGGGTTGGCAGGTTTGCCAAGACGTTACTATACCAATACTAACTTTC
>JBIKPM010000095.1:0-7262 GCA_044357435.1 Flavobacterium sp.
TCATAACCTGCAATAATCATTCTTGCCACCCAGAAAAACAAAATATCCGGACCGGTTACCAAATCATTTGTTGGATAATAGTATTTGAAATCTTCGTTTTCGGGATCCATAATTCCCCCAAAAACAGACATTGGCCAAAGCCAAGAAGAGAACCAGGTGTCAAGGGCATCAACATCTTGTCGTAAGTCAGAAGTGAGAAGTGAGGCGTTAGAAGTTTTTGATTTCGCTAACTTTAATGCGTCTTCAATGTTTTCTGCAACTACGAAATCTTCTTTTCCGTCTCCGTAGAAATAGGCAGGAATTTGTTGTCCCCACCACAATTGACGGGAAATATTCCAGTCGCGAATATTGTTCAACCAATGTGCGTAGGTATTATTAAAACGGGCTGGATGCAATTTAATCTCGCCATCTCCCAAAACAGCCTTTATTGCCGGTTTTACCAAATCTTCCATTTTCAGGAACCATTGATCGGATAAACGAGGTTCGATTACGGCTTTGGTTCTTTCGGAAGTTCCTACTTTATTCAAGTAAATTTCAGTTTTGGCCAAAGCGCCTATTGCTTCCAATTCTTTGGCAATTTCGTCACGCACCACGAAACGATCTTTCCCTTGATACTGCAAACCAAAACTATTCAAAGTGGCATCTTCATTGAAAATATCAACGATTTCGAGATGGTGTTTTTCGCCCAAAGCTTTGTCGTTCATATCGTGCGCCGGGGTCACTTTCAAGCAACCCGTTCCAAATTCGATATCAACATAGTCGTCTTCGATAATTGGAATCACCCGACCGCAAATGGGAACAATGGCTTTCTTGCCTTTCAAATGGGCAAAACGCTCGTCATTTGGGTTGATACAAATAGCGGTATCTCCAAAAATAGTTTCGGGACGCGTTGTGGCAACCGTCAGAAAGTCTTCACCCCCTTCGATTTTATATTTCAGGAAATATAATTTTCCTTGTTGTTCTTCATAAATTACTTCTTCGTCGGACAAAGTGGTTTTTGCTTCCGGATCCCAGTTTACCATTCGGTATCCACGATAAATCAGGCCTTTGTTGTACAAATCGACAAAAGAACGAATCACGGAAGCTGACATATCAGGATCCATTGTGAATTTTGTTCTGTCCCAATCGCAAGAGCAACCCAATTGTTTGAGTTGTTCTAGAATTACGCCACCATATTTGTCCGTCCATTCCCAAGCGTGTGCCAAAAATTCTTCGCGTGTTAAATCATTTTTGTTGATTCCTTCGGCTTTTAATTTGGCAACCACTTTGGCTTCCGTTGCAATAGAGGCGTGATCCGTTCCTGGAACCCAACAAGCATTGAATCCTTTAAGACGAGCTCTTCGAATCAAAACATCTTGGATGGTATTATTCAACATATGGCCCATATGCAAAACCCCGGTCACGTTTGGCGGAGGAATTACGATGGTATATGGTGTTCTATGGTCGGGTTCAGAATGAAAATAATTGTTCTTCATCCAGTAGTCATACCACTTATTTTCAATGGTTTTGGAGTCAAATTGTGCAGGAATTGTCATTATATCGTAGATTCGTTTAATCGTTAAATTTGGTTTTTTGTTGGTTCTATTATACGAATAACCTAAACAACAAATGATCTTATATACTTTGGTCTAATTTTTGTAATTTAAATTGGGAACAAAAGTAAATAATTAAGTACAGTATAAAAAGATAAATAAATAATTGTCCATTAATTAAAAGAAAGTACATTTACTTATTGAATTTAAAAAAACTATGATGAAAAATATAGCCACTTTACTAGCAATCGTTTTAATGAATAGTTTTGGTTTCGCACAAGAAGGACCTAAAATTGAGTTTAAGGCGAAAGACAATACGATAGATTATGGTATAATTACCAAGAAAAAGGACAATGGGATTCGCTCTTTTGAATTTACCAATACCGGCGATGCCCCTTTAATAATTACCAATGTGCTTTCTACCTGTGGATGTACGGTTCCAACAAAACCAACCGAGCCGATTATGCCCGGGAAAACTGGTAAAATTGATATCAAATACAACATGACCCCAGGCCCAATTAGAAAAACAATTACTGTCGAGTCCAATGCCGTAAATTATGAAGGCGGAATAATTGCCCTAAAAATAAAAGGGGAAGTGATTGCTGACTAACATGAGATTCTATTATTAATTCTAAACGCTTCTTAATTAATTTCAAGAAGCGTTTTTTTACAATACGTTTAGCAATTGGAATTTGAATTCTAAAAGCTGGCTGTCCCTTTCGACTTCAAAAGTCATCCATTTATCTTCATCCGATTTTAAAAGTGTATTGATTTTCTCTAAGGAATATTGATACGCGGGAATTTTATTGATATGAACTAGGACATCATCTTTTTTTAGTCCGCTTAATGCTGCTGGTGAATCCTTTCGAATATTTGCGATTAAATATACCGGTTTTAATTCAAATTTATATTTAAAATCATTAGAGAAAGGAATTACTTTTGAATCATTCAAATCTCGAGATAATGGAACGGTTTCGAGACGAACGGTTTCCTGAACCCATTGCAAACCATAATGCTGTATTTCAATACCACTTTTATTATAACTGAAGGGAGAATAGAAATCATTGTTCTTTCTTAAAAACATTTTCTGGTTGGGATAATCAAAAACAACCGAGAATCTTTTCAATATTTCAGAGCCAACGGAACCCGAACGGTTAGAAACCATTTTTACGTTTTTGATTGAAGTAGAATCCGGGAACGCTATAATAGGATTAAAAAATTCAAATTTAGAAATTGCAAATTTAGAAATCTGGGCTCTTTTCCCCATTACCTCTCCACTGAATCCTTTTCCAAGATAATCCTCGAAATTTTTGGGTGGTATTTGAATCGATTTTGAAGAATTTTGAAAAAGCCAAAGGGCGTCACTATTGCCAATATCCACCAATAATTTTACAGGGATTTCATTGTTGTTTATAACTACACTTCCATTAATGTAGGGTTTTGACTTTTCGATAGTTATGGGAATTTTATCGTATTTTCTTTCAATTTTTTTTCTGATTTTTGTTTTGTCGGAATAAACAACAACCCTCTTTTTTTTGTGGTTGATCTCCACCAAATTATTTTTTAAAAAATTATACCCTATAATACCATTAACGGGAATACCCACATGGGATGATAAATTAAAACTTTGATCCAAAACAATGTACAAGAGATGGTTTGTTGATTTCATACCTTTTATCTCCAGGGTATTATTGGTGGATTTTAACCCCTCAATAGATTCTTCACTACCCAAACCACGTAAAATTATTTTCTCGGCATTAAAAAAACTGACGTCTTTTTTTTCTTCCATGCTAAATAAAATGGTCTCTTCGACACCGGAATCCAACAGGAAGTTTAATTCAATTCCGTTAACCTTTATGGGAATGAATATTAAATTATTAATGAATTTGAAGGGAATACTAACTTTATCTAACTTTTTTTCAAATAAAAAACCATCTTGCCCCAGAACGGGTAAGGCATAAATGAATAGAAAACACAAAATAATTGCTTTTTTCATCAAAAATGGTTTGCATAAAGTTAGTGAAAATACAGACTTTTAATACCTCTTTAACCACAAATAAGATTACTTACTCCATTAAATTCGAAAAAAAATCGCAAATTTGCTTTAAATTTTTACAAATATGCCTGAAATTTCAATCAGAGGTCGAAGAATGCCCGAATCGCCAATTCGAAAGTTGGCTCCTTATGCTGATATGGCCAAAAAAAAAGGTCATAAAGTTTATCATTTAAACATAGGACAACCCGATATAAAAAGTCCAGAAATTGCTATTAATGCCATAAAAAATATTGATTTAAAAATCATAGAGTATGGGCCTTCGGCAGGTTACGAAAGTTATCGAAAAAAACTAGCTCAATTTTACATTAATCAAGATGTGAAAGTAGGATATGAAGACATAATGATAACCACGGGTGGTTCTGAAGCACTTTTATTTGCACTTGGAAGCATTATGGATCCGGGGGATGAAGTTATTATTCCTGAGCCTTTTTATGCCAATTACAGCGCTTTTTCAGAAGAATCAAGCGCTAAAGTAGTTCCCGTAATTTCTAATATCGAAAGTGGATTTACGCTCCCAAAAATTGAAGAGTTTGAAAAAGCAATTACACCAAAAACCAAAGCCATTCTAATCTGTAATCCAAATAATCCAACAGGATATTTGTATTCGGAAACCGAAATAAATCAATTGGGTGAATTGGTACGAAAACACGATTTATTTTTAATCGTAGACGAAGTGTATCGTGAATTCATTTATGATGAGAAAGACAAACATTTTTCGGTAATGAACTTAAAAGGAATCGAACAAAATGTAATCATGATTGATTCGGTTTCCAAAAGATACAGTATGTGTGGAGCTCGTATTGGTTGCATGGTCACTAAAAACAAAGAAGTAATCGCAGCTGCAATGAAATTTGCACAAGCGCGTTTATGTCCCCCGACTATTGAACAAATTGCTTGTGAAGCCGCAATAGACACCCCTCAAAGTTATTTTGACGAAGTGATTGTCGAGTACAAAGAAAGAAGGGATGCTTTGATTAGCGAATTAAATAAAATAGAAGGTGTTGTAGTAAAGACTCCAAAAGCTGCTTTTTACTGTATCGCTCAACTGCCTGTAGAAAATACGGATGATTTTGCACAGTGGCTACTTGAAAGTTATGATATGGATGGAGAAACCGTTATGGTAGCCCCTGCCGGAGGATTTTATTCAACTCCGGGTGTAGGATTAAACCAAGTTCGAATTGCTTATGTCTTGAAGAAAGAGGATTTAATTCGGGCTGTACAAATTTTAAAAGAGGCTATCCAAGTCTATAATTCCGAAAAAAAGCATTCGATTTTAAAAAGCGCTGTCAACGAAAATGTCAAAATTAATTAATAAAAGCCCTAGAAATTCTTTGGCTTTTATTAATTATATTTGCACCTTAAATTAATACACACAAATAGCACCCTTTTGATGATAAACAACGAAGAATTTCAAGACGAAATAGGAGATAATCATATTAGTTTAAGCGCAAAAAACCCGCTAAGAGAAGATGCTTTTGATATTTCAGATGAAGAAAAAATTCATAAAATAAAAAAAGATGTTGAAAATATTCTGATTACTCTTGGGATGGATTTGACCGATGACAGCCTAAAAGGCACTCCAAACCGTGTTGCCAAAATGTTTGTTAAAGAAATTTTTGGAGGACTTAATCCTGCCAGAAAGCCAAGTGCCTCCACATTTGAAAATGGCTATAAATATGGGGAAATGCTGGTCGAAAAAAACATCACCCTTTATTCCACTTGCGAACACCATTTACTTCCCATAATAGGAAAAGCACATGTAGCCTATGTTTCAAAAGGCAGAGTGATTGGATTATCAAAAATTAATCGAATTGTTGAATATTATGCCAAAAGACCACAGGTTCAAGAACGCCTAACCATGCAAATCGTACAAGAGCTTCAAATTGCCCTTGGAACCGAAGATGTGGCTTGCATCATTGATGCCAAACATCTTTGTGTTAATTCTAGAGGAATAAAAGACATCGAAAGCAGTACCGTAACTTCTGAATTTGGCGGACAATTCAAAAACGAACAAACTCGCAGAGAGCTGTTGGATTACATTAAATTCGATACCAAATTTTAGACTAAGTAATAAGCAAAATATAATGTCACATTTTGTTTTTTTGAATTGGCTACGGTTATTGTCTATAGAACGAATTGATGAATTATTTATACGACAGCAAAAAATTCTTATTACTTATGTTACTTGTTAGTTAATTTTCTTATTCTATAAAAATGCCTTTATACAAAACCCAAACTTTAAAAATATACAATTCTCTTTCAGGAGAAAAGGAAATTTTCACGCCAATTCATGAAGGAAACGTGGGGATGTATGTTTGCGGACCAACGGTTTATAGCAATGTGCACCTAGGAAATGTGCGCACTTTTATGTCTTTTGATATCATCTTTAGGTATTTTTTGCACTTGGGTTACAAAACACGTTATGTCAGAAACATTACCGATGTGGGTCATATTGTCGATGACGTGGACGATGGTGAAGATAAAATTGCCAAAAAAGCACGATTGGAACAATTGGAACCTATGGAAGTCGTTCAACAATACACCGTTGATTTTCATGAAATATTAAGTTTGTTCAACTTTTTGCCACCAAGTATAGAACCCACAGCAACGGGACATATTATTGAACAAATTGAAATCGTCAAAAAAATTATGGACAATGGATTTGCCTATGAAGTCAATGGCTCCGTTTATTTTGACGTTGTTAAATATAATAAAACCAACAATTACGGCATATTAAGCGGCAGAAACATTGATGATATGCTGACCAACACCAGAGATTTAGACGGTCAAGGCGATAAAAAAAATGCACAAGACTTTGCACTTTGGAAAAAAGCCGAACCACAACATATTATGCGGTGGCCTTCGCCTTGGGGTGATGGCTTCCCAGGTTGGCATTTGGAGTGCACTGCTATGAGCACCAAATATTTGGGCAATCATTTCGACATTCACGGTGGCGGAATGGATTTGAAATTTCCACATCACGAATGCGAAATTGCGCAGAATCAAGCTTGCACAGGCCATACGCCGGTTAACTATTGGATGCATGCCAATATGCTGACTTTGAACGGTAAAAAAATGGCGAAATCTACAGGAAACAATATCTTACCAAGAGAGATTTTGACTGGAGAAAACCCCATTTTAAGCAAAGCATTCTCCCCGAGTGTCGCCCGGTTTTTTATGCTCCAAGCGCATTACAGAAGTAATCTTGACTTTACGAATGACGCAATTCTTGCTGCCGAAAAAGGATTTTACCGATTAATGGAAGCTATGGATGGATTAACAGCAATTAAGCCAAGCTCCACTTCTACATTAGATATTTCTAGCTGGAAACAAAATTGTTATGACGCCATGAATGACGATTTCAATAGCCCAATTTTGATAGCACAACTATTTGAAGGGGTTCGTTTTATCAATTTATTAAAAGATAATTTAGCTTCACTTATGACTGAAGACTTGAAAATTTTCACAAAAACAATGAACGCTTTTGTTTTTGATGTTTTAGGTTTAAAAGACGAAAAAGCAACCGGAATCCATAACGATAAGCTTGAGGGCCTAGTTCAAATGTTGATAAATATGAGAATGGAAGCTAGGGCAAATAAGGACTTTGCAATGTCTGACCAAATTCGAGATCAATTGATTGCTTTAGGAATTCAATTGAAGGATGGTAAAGAGGG